>CACBWF010000005.1 GCA_902542925.1 uncultured Alphaproteobacteria bacterium | reverse complement strand
CCAATGCAAATTTAGGAAATAGAAACCCAGGTTCAGAACAAGTAATCTTTAAATACCAAATTCCATTTAAGTAGAAGTTGTATTGATGAAATGTTTTTATAAATTTATAATCTTGATATTTTTTTTCCCATCCCTAGTTCTGTCCAAAGATAGCGCAAGAATCTCATTCGGGATTGGACAGTTCAATTTTATGGAAGATGGAACTCCACCACACAAGCAAACTTCGGAGATGATAAATCTAGAGATATACAGTGGAAAAAAGTTATTTAACTTAATTAAACCTTTTGCTGGCATACTTGGAACCTCAGCAAATGCTTACTATGCTTATGGTGGTTTTGGGATTGATGGATATTACACCAAAAAAAAAAATATTGTATTAACGCCGAGTGTTGCATGCGGTTATTATAAAGATGGAAGTGAAATTAAGGCAGGAAATCCGATGGAATTTTACATAGGCATTGATTTGTTTTATAGATTTAAAAACAATGTGAGAATTGGTGCTGGTATTTTTCATATATCGAATGCAGACAGTGGGTACAGAAATCCAGGCTCAGAAACTTTGTTACTAAAATATCAAATTCCTTTTGGAAATTAACACGGGTCTTATAGTTAAATTGGATATAACAAATCCCTCCTAAGGATTAGTTTCTGGTTCGAGTCCAGATAAGATCACCAACAATGAGGCTTATATGAAAGACAGATTAGATAAATTTTTTTATTCTCAAATTAAAGAACATGAACTAGTTATTTCTAAAACTAAGGAAAGTATAAAAGATAACTTTTTGAATGTTGTTGATATATGTTATCAGGCATTAAAAAATAAAAAAAAGATAATTTTTTTTGGAAATGGTGGAAGTGCATCTGATGCACAGCATCTTTCAACTGAATTAACTGTAAGATTTTCAAAAGATAGAAAATCCATACCTGCGGTATCTTTAGTAACCGACACATCAACTATTACTGCAATAGGAAATGATTTAGGATTTGATTATCTATTCTCAAGACAGCTCGAGGCCTTGGGGTCTCCCGGGGATGTTGCTATTGGTATCTCAACCTCAGGAAGAAGTAAAAATGTACTCAAAGGGCTCGAATATGCAAAAAATAATAAAATGAAGTCTATTATTCTTACTGGAAAATACACAAAACTTGTTGAAGAAACTACTCACGAGATTATTTCGATACCAGCAACTAATACATCAAGAATACAAGAAGCACACATACTTATTGGCCAAATGATTTGTAATGCTCTAGAATTTAGGCTTGGGTTATCTAATCTTGTTCAGGAGGAAAAATTTTAAGATGAAGAAAAAAATTACGTCACTGATATTGCTTTTTTTTTTAATTATTTCCTGTAATAAAGAGACAAAACATTTGGTTAATAATACTGGAAAAACCATTTTCTATGAAATTGAATTTCAAGATAAAGATAACAATAAAGACATCTACAGACAAAGTTACCATTTCCTCCCAAGTAAAAAAAACTTAGTTCCTGTTATTAAAAATAATGGAGAAATGATTGTATATTTGCAAAAAAGAAATGGGATTTCTAAAATGATAATTAAGGATAACCAACTAGTTAATTCAGAGAATTTAATCAGAAATCACGACTTGAAAAGAATTATTGCATTTCCTGTTAGTGTTGGAACAGAATGGGAGACAGAAGATGTTACCACTATACAATTAAAGATGGGATTCGATAGAATTTATAATACTGATTTACCTGTCAAATTAAATAATAAAATTATCAGTACTAATAAAACTATTTTAGTAAATGGAAATAAAATTTCAGATTGTATTGAAATTTCAAGTTATGGAGAAACTAGCTTTATTCCTGGTCCTCCACTTGATAAAATCAAAATTGAAATCATATCGAAAACTTGGTATTCAAAAGAATTGGGTATTGTAAAATATAAAAGGGAAGAAAAATCAGATTCAGCCACAACAGGAAATATTTACTATAATAAAACTCTTCTAGTTGATTAATAAAAATAAAAAATTTGAGATTTTTTCTGTGGTAGACTCAAAAATTCCCATTAAGTTGTAGGTAATCAGAAAAGTATATATAATAATATCCACGATTTTTGGATGCAGTGAGTGAAACTCAAACCTCAAGAGTGCTTGCAACTATGATAAATGAAACTACAAAAATTAATATTATCAATACGAGCATTTTTAACAAAAGTTTTTATAACTTAGGGCGTATTTAATGGAAGTAAGATATTGATAAAAAATAAAAATTTACCAAATAAAATAATTGATGGTTAGGAAATTAAATAAAAATCAAGGGCTATACAACCCAAGAAATGAAAAGGATTCTTGTGGCATAGGTTTTGTTGCAAATATTAATAATGAGGCTTCAAAAAAAATTGTAGACTATGGCTTAGGGATTTTATGTAATCTTACACACAGAGGTGCAGTGAGTGCTGATCCTAAAGCTGGAGATGGAGTTGGAATTCTTACACAAATTCCTCACCAGTTTTTTAAAAAGGAGTTAAAGAAACATAATGTTATTTTACCAAAACCAATGGAATATGCTATTGGAGTATTTTTTCTTCCTAATCAGGAATCCCAAAAAAAACAATGTCTAAGACAAATTGATAAAATTTTAAAAGATTTAAATCTTGAAATTTTCTTCCAAAGGAAAGTGCCATGCAACCCCGACGTTCTTGGCTACTCAGTAAAACCAAATAAGCCTGAGATATTTCAATTATTTATTAAACCTTTAGGATCTATTAGTGACATTAAGAAATTTGAATATAAACTTTTTATAGCTCGAAGAAAGCTTGAAATTAAACTCCAATCTTTCCAATTCTATGTTCCTTCATTATCACCAAGAACAATAATTTATAAAGGTATGATAATGTCTAATTTGCTAAAAGATTATTATTTAGATCTTCAAGACAATCTTTTTACTTCATCTCTAGCTGTTGTTCATCAGAGGTTTTCAACGAACACTTTCCCAAGTTGGGAATTAGCACAGCCATTTAGGTTTCTGTGTCATAATGGGGAGATAAATACTCTTAGAGGTAATAGGAATTGGATGAATGCACGCGCGAAAATTTCTAGCTCTAAGTTTTTTGATTCAAATATTAAAGATATTAACCCTTTGATTTTCGACGATGTTTCAGATTCTGCGGCATTTGACAATGCTCTAGAATATTTGATTCTTGGAGGTTATTCTATTGAGCAAGCAATGATGTTACTTATCCCTGAGGCATGGGAGAAAAATATAATGCACTCCAATCAAACAAAGTCTTATTACCAATATTATTCAAATTATACTGAACCTTGGGACGGACCTGCAGCAATGTGCTTTACAGATGGAATAAAAATTGGAGGTTGTCTTGATAGAAACGGACTTAGACCTTCTAGGTACTGTGAAACTGAAGACGGTATTTTGTTACTTTCATCTGAAATGGGGGTTTTAGATTTACCACAAAATAAAATAGTAAAAAAATGGAGACTGCAACCAGGTAAAATATTCCTTATTGACCTTGAAGAAAAAAGAATAATTGATAATGACGAGTTAAAGCAAAAATATTCGGAAGAATACAATTACCAAAGTCATTTAAAAAAAAACCAGGTGTTTTTATCTGATCTCAAAACTAAAAAAAACCCTCAAACATATAATAAAAATATTTCTGACCTAAAAGAAGCGCAGATGAGATTTGGTTATACAAAAGAAGATTTAAACTTTTTTTTAGAACCTATTATAAAAACTGGTATAGAGCCAACTGGTTCTATGGGCACTGACACACCCATTTCAATATTATCGAATAAATCAAAACTTTTGTATTCTTACTTCAAACAATGTTTTGCTCAAGTAACGAACCCTCCAATTGACCCAATAAGAGAAGAACTGGTAATGTCTCTTGAACATTCACTAGGTAAAAAACCAAATATATTTTCAACTCCCGACAATAATAACGATTACAGATTAGAAATTTCTCAACCAATACTCAAAAATGAAGAAATTGATCAAATTAAGTCCATTGAAAAAAATACAGAAAAGAAACTAAGTACAGGAACAGTTAATATTCTATTTAAAAATTCTAATCGTACCGGTAAGGAATTAGAAAATGGGATTGAAAAAATATGTAAAGATACAAAAAAACTTGTACTCGATGGGAAAAATTTAATTATACTAAGCGATAAAAATTCTTCAGAAAAATATGCGCCTATCCCAGCTTTATTAGCTGTTTCAGCTGTACATCAGTACTTAATCAGAGAAGGATTGAGAATGAATTTAAGTATTATTATTGAAACGGGTGAAGCAAGAGAACTTCATCATTTTGCTGTGCTAGCTGGATACGGTGCAGAGGCTATCAATCCATATCTAGCCTTTGAAACAATCAACAGCATGGTTGATAAAAAAGATTATGTAAACGCTCAAGAAAACTTTATCAAAGCAAGTAATAAAGCAATTTTAAAAATCATGTCTAAAATGGGAATTTCAACATTCAAGTCCTATTGTGGTGCTCAAATATTTGATGCCGTAGGTATTTCTAAAAAAGTGATTATGAAATATTTCAAGGGAACTGAGTCACTCATTGATGGTATATCGATTGAGGATATACAAAAGGAAGTTCTAGATAGGTTTAATGGAATACCAAGCAATAAAATTTTTGATAAAAGCAAACTTGATGATGGTGGTGAATACGCTTATAGAATTAATGGAGAAAAACATAATTGGTCTCCATCAACAATTTCAGATCTTCAAAAAGCTGTAATAATTAATTCTAAAGAAAAATTCAAAAGTTTTTCTGAGGCTATTAACAACAAAGACAAATCGATGTTATCAATAAGAAGTTTACTTAAGATTAGGAATGCCAAAAGAAAATTGAATATTGCCGAAGTAGAACCTGCTTCCGAAATTGTAAAAAGATTTTCAACTGGGGCCATGTCCTTTGGCTCAATATCCAAGGAAGCCCATACAACTCTTGCTGTCGCAATGAATAAAATAGGCGGTAAGTCAAATACAGGTGAAGGCGGTGAAGAGCCCGAGAGATTTAAACCAATGAAAAATGGAGATTCAATGAGGTCTGCAATAAAACAAGTTGCCTCAGGAAGATTTGGTGTTACCACAGAGTATTTAGTTAATGCAAACGATATTCAAATAAAAATATGCCAAGGTGCTAAACCTGGAGAAGGTGGACAGTTACCTGGACATAAAGTTGATGTAACAATTGCTGCTGTGAGGCATTCAACCCCTGGAGTTGGTTTAATATCTCCACCTCCGCATCATGATATATACTCAATTGAAGATTTAGCACAGCTTATTTACGATCTTAAAAATGTAAACCCAAAGGCAAGAATTAGCGTAAAACTTGTTTCTGAATTTGGTGTGGGAGTTGTGGCTGCGGGAGTTGCAAAATGTAAAGCAGATCATATTACAATAGCTGGTTACGACGGAGGTACAGGTGCTTCGCCACTTACATCTATCAAAAATGCAGGTACACCTTGGGAGTTAGGTCTGGCTGAAACTCAGCAAACATTAGTATTAAATAAGCTGCGCGATAGAGTATCATTGCAAGTTGATGGAGGACTAAAAACAGGTAGAGATGTAGTAATTGGTGCACTTTTGGGGGCAGAAGAGTTTGGATTTGCAACAGCCCCTTTAATTTCTATGGGTTGTATAATGATGAGAAAATGTCACCTAAATACTTGTCCAGTCGGAGTTGCAACTCAAAATCCCATATTGAGAAAAAAGTTTAGAGGCACTCCAGAAAATGTAATTAATTATTTTTTTCTTGTTGCTGAAGAAGTTAGAGAGATTATGGCCTTGGTGGGTATAAAAAAATTTAGTGACCTAATTGGGAGATCAGACTTGTTAAATAAGTTTTCTGTAATTAAGCATTGGAAGGCCAAGTCCTTAGACCTATCAAAATTATTATATAAACCCAAAGTAAAAAATAATACAGAATTATATAATTCATCTCAGCAAGAACACGATATATTTGATATTCTTGACAGAAAGATAATAAAAAAATGTAAGAAAATATTTAATGGTGATCAAAAGGTTGTTCATCTAAAAGAAAAGATTAAAAATACTGATAGAAGTTTTGGAGCAATGTTGTCAGGAAAAATTGCAGCTAGATTTGGCCATCAAGGACTTAAAGAAGACTCTATCATTATTGACTTGGATGGAATTGCTGGACAAAGTTTCGGTACATTTTTGTCAAAAGGAATTACTTTAAATCTAGTTGGAGAAGCAAATGACTATGTTGGAAAAGGATTATCAGGTGGAAGACTAATAATTGCTCCACCCAGGGATGTTAAGTTTGAAAGTGATAAAAATATAATTATAGGTAATACCGTTTTATATGGAGCTATTTCTGGTGAATGCTATTTTAGTGGTATTGCTGGAGAACGTTTTGCGGTCAGAAACTCTGGTGCAATTGCTACTGTTGAAGGTACTGGTGATCACTGTTGTGAATATATGACTGGCGGAATCGTAATGGTTCTAGGTAAAACGGGAGTTAATTTTGCTGCAGGAATGAGTGGAGGTATTGCCTATGTTTTTGACGAAGATGGAGATTTCGAAAAAAAATGTAACTTGAATATGGTAAAACTTGAAAGTATTAAGGTTACTAAATCTGTTGACAAATCAAGAATTTTTGAGAAAAGTAGTTTACTAGAAGACGATGACTTGAGAATTAAAGTTCTACTCCAAAAGCACATACATTACACAAATTCAAAAAAAGCAAAGAGAATCCTTGATGATTTTAATGTAAATTTAAAAAAGTTTGTTAAAGTATTACCTACAGATTTTAAAGATGCGTTGATTAGATACGAGAATAGTAATACTATGAGATTAGAGGTAATTTAAATGGCTAAAGCAACAGGTTTTCTTGAAATTGATAGAGAAGAAACAAAATCAATTCTACCTGAAGATCGTATAAAAAATTTTAAGGAATTTATATTACCATCTTCAAACAAAAAAGTTTCTGAGCAAGCCTCACGCTGTATGGATTGCGGTATTCCATTTTGTCATAATGGCTGTCCAGTCAATAATATAATTCCAGAATGGAATAATCTTGTTTATGAATCTGATTGGGAAATGGCTTTAGATGTGCTTCATTCTACAAATAATTTTCCTGAATTTACTGGGAGAATATGTCCAGCGCCCTGTGAATCTGCCTGTACCCTGAATCTGGAGGACAATCCCGTTACCATAAAAAATATTGAAAAAACTATCATAGATAAAGGTTATCAAAAAGGTTGGGTTAAACCATTAATAAACAAAAATAAAACAAATAAAAAAATTGCAATTATCGGTTCTGGTCCAGCAGGTATGGCCTGTGCTCAGCAACTAGCAAGAAGTGGTCATTGCGTTAAAGTTTATGAAAAAAACGACAGAATTGGCGGTTTATTAAGGTATGGGATTCCAAATTTCAAGATGGAAAAAAAATATATTAATAAAAGAATAGAACAAATGGAATTAGAAGGAGTTAGTTTTATATGTAACACTGAAATCGGTAAAGACATAACATTTAATCAGCTTAATAAAGATTTTGATGCTATTGTATTTGCCGGGGGAGCAGAAAGACCAAGAGATCTTGAAATTCCAGGCAGAAAGTTAAAAGGGATCCATTTTGCTATGGACTTTTTAACTCAACAAAACAAAAGATGTGAGGGAGATAATTTTGTGGGTAAAAATGAAATATTAGCGAGCAATAAAGATGTCGTCGTTATAGGTGGTGGAGATACTGGATCAGATTGTATTGGAACTTCAAACAGGCAAGGGGCAAAATCCGTTACACAGTTGGAAATAATGGAAAAACCTCCTGCAAAAGAAAATAAGCTTATGACTTGGCCTCATTGGCCTTTAAAATTAAGAACAAGTTCTTCACAAGAAGAAGGTGTCCAAAGGAGCTGGAGTGTTGCAACAAAAAAATTTGAAGGAAAAGCAGGAAATGTGTCAAAATTATTGTTACAAAAAATAAATTGGGAGAAGGATTCTTTAGGAAGAATGGTGATGAAAGAATCGGATGAAAATCCAATTGAGCTTAAAGCTGATTTAGTTCTTCTTGCAATGGGTTTTGTAAGCCCAGAAAATGATGATCTTTTTTTGCAATCAAAAGTTAAATTAAATTCTAGGGGAAATGTAGAAGCAAATGATATTGATTATTCAACAAATAAAAGAAAAGTATTTACTGCTGGAGATATGCGTAGGGGACAGTCTTTAGTTGTATGGGCAATAAGAGAAGGAAGACAGGCTGCAGAAGCAGTAAATAGGTTTTTGCTATCTCAGAAAAAAATCTGACTTTAAATATTCTAGATTGTGATATTATTTTCTATTATAGACAGTTTTTATTGGAAACAAGTTAAAATTCATTTATCCAATTTTTAACAAACCTTTCTTCATAATTTTTCCATTGATTAAGTGAGGATTTAAATAGTGGTTGTTTAACCTGAATTAGACTTGCTGTCTGAACGATTCTTTTGTTTTTATGAAAGTCAAGACATTCATTATCAAAATCTAAATTTATAAAATTGAATATTTGTTGTACTTCTTTTTCAAAATCTAAAACTAGTTTTTCGTATTTGATTTCATAGAAATTAGTCTTTTCATTCTTCCAATAGGAAATTACACTTTTATATAATTCTATAAATTTTTTTATATCTTCTAATTTATAAGAAAATTGATTACCAGTAGAAAAAAAATTTCTAAATATTGAACACATGTTGTCCATTAAATTTCTTGTACAAAGAAGAACTTTTGAATCTGGGAAGACTTTATTGATTATTCCAATATATAAAAAATTTAGGGGCATTTTATCAGTATGAAAATCGCAGTTTATTTCAAAATTTAACTTTATTTTATTTAAATAATCTTTAGAAAGAGAATCAGAAGATTCAATAGAATCCTGTTCACATTCAATAGATTTTTTCATCACTTTTTCAAAATATGGAAGTTCACCGCATGGAAAAATTTTTTTATGACTCGAGAGAACTTGCTCAATTAAAGAAGTACCAGAGCGTGGCAAGCCTAAAATAAAAATTGGCTTGAGTGTGTCATTTTTTTTTGTATTGATACTTAGTTTTTTAAATATGTTTTTAATTCTTTCAAATTTTGTTTCATAAGATTCAAAATTATATTCTATTTTATCTCTAAATTTTGAATTAAATTTTTCAAGAAAAGAAAAACTTTCATTATATTTTTGTTGAAATTCTAAGATATTTGAAATAGCTAAACCTAAATGTATAATATCTATTTCTTCATGATTTGAATTATTTAAAAAGGTAATCATTCTATCTAATTCCAAGTCATTTATTGGTGTTTTCATTAAACTAATTAGTCTATAAGCTGGACCAAAGAAAGGTCTAATATCAAGAATTTTTTTAAAAGTTTTTAAGGCTTCAGTGGATTCACCTTTTTCAAGTAAAATAGTCCCTAATATTAAAAGTAAATTTATATTATTCTTGCTAATATTGATAGCCCTTTTACAAAACTTTAGCGCATTATCATAATCTTGCAGATCTCTATAAATCCCGGTTATTATAGTTAAAATATTTAAATTATTGAAATATTCGTTACATCCTAAAAGAATTTTAATGGCCTGTTTATTTTTATCTTCTTCTCTTAAAAAATTTGCATAATTAATATAAGTAATCGAATTTGAATCAGCAAATTTTATTGACTTTTCAAAGTTATCAATTGCTTCCATTTTCAGATGATTTTTTGAATAAGCTATCGCGAGAAGACTTAAATTATCTGAACTAGCATTAATAGATACTAACTTTTTTAAATAAATTAAAGCCTTATCAAAATTGTTCGTTTCAATAAGACTTAGAGAAAAAATTTTTATTGCATGCTCATTGTTTATTCTTCTACAAAAATTTAGATAAGTTGATATGACAGACTTATAATTTTTATTTTTAAATAATAAGTCTAAGTAATAAACTAATACAATAGAATCAGATGAATTCCTTTTTACAATCATATTTGCTTTTGAATAGTTTTTCTTCAAAACTAGATTCTCTAATTTATTTAAAATTTTATTTCTCATTACTTAGTACTTTTATTTTATGCGATTTTAAGGGCTATCCATCTTCCTAGAACATAATATCTAAACCAGAATGATGAACTTTTTTCATTAAAAGCATCTTTATCCATTAAAAACCTTGATTTTAGATTATTTCTCTTGAACCAGTTAAAATCGTCAAAAATATCTGAATCAATCATACGTATTATTTTTTCACATAATAATTCATACACAAAATAAGAATTATTTCCTGGTCTCCCGTATTTTTTTTTATTTTTTAAAATCAAATTAGGTAAATTCCCAAGCATACTTCTACGTAGCATTGACTTATTGATTCCTTCATACATAAATTCAACAAAATTATGATTAAAAACAAACTGAGCAAAAACATGGTCTAAAAACGGGACTCTACTTTCTAAACTATGTGCCATTGAATTTCTATCTTCGGTCCTGAGTGTGTATGGAATGTCTCTATCAAATATATGATAAATCAAGTGTGATAAAAACCTATTTTCTTTTCGACCTTTTTTTATTGGATAGCTTGGTGCTTTAAGTAAAGCATGATATTTTTTTAAAAAACTATCATCTAAGTATGAATAGGCTTCAATATTTTCTTGACCACTTTCTCCTACTTCAATCATTCTAGAATAATTAGAAAAATTAATAATTGCATCTTTTTTTGGAATACCTAGGAAAGATTCCAATTTATCTAGTGTTGAATTTATTATACTATTTTTCCCTTCTTGTTTTAGTGAGTATAAATATGGATAAATCATTCTTCTGTACCCTCCAAGTAGCTCGTCCCCACCTTCACCAACTAAGAGAACTTTGTAACCGAGCTCAGAAATTAGTTTTCTTAATATATATTGATAAAATGCACATGACGAAAGAAATGGTTCGTCATGCGCCAGAATTACCTGATCAAAAGTTTTAACTATATTAACTTCTGAAAGATTACAATATGTATGCTCTATATTTAGATTTCTAATCATCTCATTTATCAGTTTACTTTCATCCACTGTGTGGGGTGGTATGATACTAAAAGCATGAGGTGATTTACTTTTGCCAAGTAAATCAGATGATATTGATGTTATTGATGAAGAGTCAAGACCTCCCGAGAGTGTTGTCGCAATAGGAACATCTGAATTCAAATGTAAAGAAATATTTTCTTTGAAGATTTTACTAAAATTCTTTTTGTCAAAATTAATTGTTTTTTCAAATTTTAATTTCCAATATTTTTTTACTTTAATCTGATTTAAAGAGAAGTTTAACAATGAGGAAGCGGGGAGTCTTTTAATATTTTTAAAGAAAGTTTCTTCGTTAGTATCTGCCCATCCCCTCGAAATAAATTTAAAAATACTTTTTTCATTTATTTTCTTCTCATCTGGAAGAAACGCTAGTATAGCTTTAATTTCAGATGATAGAATTAAAAGATTATTATATTTAATATAGAATAATGGTTTAATACCAAATCTATCAACAAAAGCAGAAAGTTCTTTTTTTTTTTCATTCCATATAATAAATGAAAACATTCCTCGCAAATAATTTACACAATTATTCCCCCATTCAAGAAAAGAATTCTTAAGAACCTCAGTATCAGAAAATCCTGAAAATTTATATCCTCTAGAAACTAAAGCTCTCCTTATTTCCTTGTAATTATAAATTTCACCATTGAATCCCAAAACAATCCCTTCATTTTTTGCTACCATTGGTTGGTTTCCCTGGATTGATAAATCAATAATAGACAATCTTACGCAACCAATAGCGAATTTTTTTCCAAAGAAAAAATCTTTTTGGTCCGGCCCTCTATGATTAATAGAATTTAAAGCCGATTTAATTTGACTTGAATAGGAAAGAATATTTTCTGATGACGAGACTATTCCAAAAAATCCGCACATATATCCACCAACTAAATAATAAAAAAACTTTTTTGATATAATGTTACATTTTAAAAACAAAAATAAAAGTTCATAAAGATTATTTACAAACAAAGAAACTTATTTTATCAAATTGTCCAGCAAGCCAGATTTTTGAACTGCGATTGATTTACTTTTATCATCATTGTTGAGGGAGGGAAGAATTCAAAATAGATTTTATCATCACCATTTTGACTTAGAGCTATTTCTGCAACATAGAAAAAATATGAATCATCTATAATACTTTTAACTTTCTTTAATTCACTAAATTGTTCATAAGATAATTCTCTTCTTTCATTGTCAAAAATTTTAAAAAGAGTTTTCTTATTATTATTACTGAAATTTGGGAGTGTAAATTCAACTCTAGGTCCAAGCTGATCGGCACAAACAAACTTTTTTAGCTCATATCTCTTGGCATCAAGACTGTGTTGTCTTAATAAAATTATCAATAGGATAAAAATGAATTTAAATAAATAATTTTGCATGCACTTAATACAATCTATAACTCAAATTTTCTATCATGATTGTCCAATTTTTTTATAACTTCTTTATAATTTTCTTTATGATTTTTTAAGATCTTCTTAAAATCCTCTTTCTTAAATTGTTTTTCTAATTTCCCCACACTTGTAAAAGCCCCAGGCCTTGTAGGACCATGTATCATTGCATCAGTTGTCAAGAAAGGCTTCCAGCCATGCTTCATCATCATTAACTCAATAGAAACTAATGAAAAGTATCTGTGATGATTTTGATTAAAATAATCTCGAGTATGTGACTGAGGTTCGCCTCTTCCTTCAAGAATAATTAGAGAGTTATCCTTTGCTGCCTTTTTACATATTTCAAGTGTTTTGTTCGGATCATATATATGTTCAAGTGATCCCATAATTATAATTAAGTCATAACTGTTTTCTTCAAGAATCATATTTTCAGCCTTTACATCTTCTAATGGCAGCCCAAGTCTTTCTTTGCCATATTTTACATAATCAGTGTCAAGATCTGTACCAAAAGCTTCCCATCCGTACTTAATAAATGGAATAAGCATACATCCAACTGAGCAACCAACATCCAGTATTTTTCCTTTTTTTGGAATAAATTCTCTAATAAATTCAAATAACTTTTTACCTCTTAACAACTGATCATTAATAAAATCTTTTGAGGGATCGTTTCTCTTAAAAAGCAAATTTCTATAGTTTTTTTTATAATAATCTTCATAAAATTGTTCATTTAATCTTGGGTTCTGAAACAGGAACCCACACTTCTTGCAAGAAACCACTGGCAGTTTCCCATAATTTCCTCTACTAATAGAAACAATTTCTCTAACGATTTTATGATCTTCACTTTCACAGACTTCGCATCTTATAAATTCTGAAAAATACTTTTTTTGATCCATACTTATATGATTAAGATAATCTTTAATGTAATCTTCCATAAATTCTCATTTGATGCATAAGTAACCTTCAAAACAAATCCACTTAAATACAGTAATTATATCTTTGAATCCTGCTCTTTTTAGAAGATCTTTATTTGCTGAAGAGGAAAAAGGTTCCAATATACCCTTTAAACTCCTTGATTTAGCAATTATCTCATCTGGTTTATATCCTTGGCTTAGCTTATATTCATTATAGAGAGAAGTAGTAATGTCTTGAAATCGTGCATCAGGTGCTCGAACTTTTTCAAAAAGCAAAAAGGCCCCACCCCAATTTAGATTCCTAAAGATCATATTCAGCATTTCTTGTCTATATTTTGGTTGTATAAATTGAACCGTATAGTAAGAAATCATTAAATCAGATTTTTCGTAAGGAAAAAAAACTAGGTCGTCTTCAACTAAGGCTACAGTCTTACTTTTTAAAAATTCTGAGTCTATTTCTTTTTTTGCCTGTTTAATCATTCCAATTTCTTTATCAATCCCAATCCATTTCGTACTCTTTTTATGGCGCTTTGCTAACTTATTAATTAACTTTCCAGTCGCAACACCCAATTCGTAACAGACTGAATTTTCTTTTACAAAGAAATCACTTATTTGTAATATTAATTCATGACCCTCATCATAGAACGGCACTGAGCGTTTTACATGTTCCGAAAAGTTCTTAGGTGTGTTTTCTCCGAAAGTCCATGAGGCATTCTTAACATTTATGCCTTCACCAGCATCAAATTTTTTCACCAATTTTATTTTTTTTGTCAATTGTTGATCCAAATATTATTTAGTTTTTGATATTAAGATATTTTAATCTTATTGCAAATTATTACTTAAGTTAATTAAAAGTTTCTCTCTCTTTTTTTTAAATGGGGAGATATAATAGTTATTTATTTTAGTAGAAAAACTGAGGGTGATTGGAGTAAAATCTTTAATCTTTGTTCCTCATTAGAATTATTACTGCGCTGTCCAACCACCATCCACTAACAAGCTAGATCCTGTTATAAGAGATGAAGCATCTGATGCTAAAAATACAAAAGGTCCCATAAGATCTTTAATTTCACCTAATCTTTTTAAGGGTATTTTTGATAATACTTCTTTTTCAAAATTCCTTTTTTTAAAAAAAACTTTAGTCATAGGAGTTTTTATAAAGGTTGGGCAGATTGAATTTACTCTTATTCCATATTTTGCTAATTCCAGAGATGATGCCTTCGTAAAACCTTCAATTGCAAATTTTGTAGTACAATAAGTTGTTCTATTAATCGCACCAACATGACCCATTTGTGAAGAAACATTTATTATGGAGCCGTTAATCTTGTTTGCAATCATTTTCTTTACAACAAACCTTGTTATGTTTATGACGGACTTGATATTCAATGAAATTTGATAATCAAAATCTTTTTCTTTAGTTTTTATTAGACTTGAAGGAATATTGGTTCCCGCATTATTGATAAGAATGTCAAAGGGTTTTTCTTTTTTTATAAAATTCTCAACATCTTTAGTTTTATTAATATCTAAAACCTTGTAATATGCTTGTCTACCTTGTTTACATATATGTTTTTTGATTTTTTCCAGATTTTCTCTACTTCTTGATAACATAATAACTTCTGACCCTGCCTCAGAAAGAGCAATTGCAGCACCTACACCAATTCCTCTGCTTGCTCCGGTCACAAGTGCTCTTTTGTTCTCGAGTCTAAAACTTGGTGTACTAGGAAATTTCATAAAGACATAATATCATACGTTTTAAAAAACAATCTCTTGAAGAACTTTTAATATATTTTTACACTAAGTTTAGAAATTAATACAATTATATCTATTTAAATTTGTTCAATAAACCTTCCGTATTCACAAAATTCTGAATGTTTAGGTCTTTTTTGTAGTTTTAAACAATTGGAGATACTATAAAGTGTTCTTTCAATCCAAGACAAATCTGTTTCGTATTCAATCAGAGTCATTTTAAATTCCATTATTGCATTCTTTTCATTTAAGAAATTCTGATTAGTAAATCTGTTACCATCGCAATATAAAAAGAAACCAATATTGTCAACATTAAACCCTTTTTTTTGCATGATCCAAACATAAAGATCCATTTGCCTTTTATAAGCTTTTTTCCATGTATCATCTAAACTTATTGGTCCATTGTCTTTTTTTTGTGATGTACTTTTATAATCAACTATGTGAATTTTTGACGTTTTTTCATTAAACCATACATCATCAAGACCTCCACCTACCCTAATATTAGTCCTTTGATGATCATAATGCATCCGGCCCTTTGCACCAAAATGTAAACTTTGAGTCCAAAGTTCAAAGTGTTCATGTTGATATGGGATCAGATGCGAATAACCATTTTTTACTAAAAAAGGATGAGATTCTTTTTTTTCTCTATAATAATTAAAGTCTTTTTTTAACAAAATATCAGTAGCTTCATTAATATTAAAACTCGGAATACTTGGAAATTCAATACCTTCCACTTGCTGCATATAAAAGCATGCTGGACATTTTATAAAGTTTTCTATTCTTGATCTACTTAGCTCATAGGGTTCAGGGTTTTTAATATTAAATTTACCTCTATGTCTAGCCATTATTATCTTTCTTAAACAGTTCACAGTTTAAATTTTTTTGATTTAGTTTTAAATCAAAAGAATTTTTTGTATTGAGCTGCGTTAATTTTTTTTCTTCTTCCAAAGGTATTTAGAACTTAAAATTTTTAAAATTTCATCAGATATAATGGCAGTTCCTAAGTCATTGTAGTGAATGTGATCCTCAAATATCTCACCTTTAGTTGAATCAAATACTTTCCTGAAATCATATAGATTTCCAACGGATTTATTTATGGTATTCAACTCACCATAAAAGTTATTAAAATTTTCTTTATAAATTGGTAAAAGATTTTTTTCATATTCACGAAAATTTTGATACGAATCAGTTTTTTCAAAATTATCCCAGGACAGTGCAGTAGGTTGCAAGAATAAAAAAAAATCTGCATCGTTTATTTTTGATAATGCATCCATCATTGCATAATGTGAAATAGAGATTTTTGCCTTTTGTTTAATTTGATCTTCTTGCATTTTAAGAATTTCCTTAGTTAAATTTTCTTTCAAATAGCTATGATAAAGATTAACTTCGTTTTTATTATTATCATTGTTAATTTGAATTGAATTTAGTTTTTGAATTATTCTGTCAATTAATTCAATGAAATAAGAATTTTTCCTTAAAAAATAATCAAAATTATGAAAAATAAATTTTCCTTTTTCTAAATCTTCTATAACATCCAATTTGTTGAAATATCTAGTATCAAAGATGAGATCATATCTTTTATTTGGATTACCTTTGTATATATCTGGATCTGTAATTTTAGATACCTCAAACCTTGCTGTAATGTCTGAGTAACCTGAAATCGAAATTACAATATTTGCTTTTTCAGACAAAAAGTAATCATGCAGCTCCATTAATTCTTGATAAGATGTAAATCCTGGTAAAGCTAAATTAATAACCTCAGCTTTAATACCATAAACATTATTTATTTTTTCTTCTAAAATTGATGGTATTGACATACTATTATTTCTTGATGAACTTTGAAATACTGCACTAGCACCCGTTATTATAATTGTAAGTTGTGGAACATTATGCTGAATGGGAGTTATTGCTCTACCGTAAGTATTTGTCCTGGGTTTGTTATTAGAATCAAAATAGTTTGGTTGCATTTTTCTTCCAATAATCGGGTCAAATAAGAACCTTGGTACTTCCTGCCTAAAAGTACCATTATTTGTAAAAAATTTTAGAAATAAATATGATGAAAACTCAAAAATAATAACTAAAAAAAAAGTTATTAGAAATATGCTGAAACTTTTTTTTTTAATCATTTAAGGGGTTCTTGATTTTTTTATTTTAATAAATAAAGTGTAATTTTCTACTTTCTATTACCTTAAGATTACTTATACAAAAACTTCTAATTTTTATAAAAATAATTTGCTAGTAAAAATTCAAATTAAAATATTAACCTAGTTTAAAATATTAATATAGTATTTTATACTACATTATCAGGTATCATTAAGGTAAAGCTTTGAAAATTTTTGTAAAGATTTTTATCAGTTTGTTGACAAATAAAAAAATTTGGATTGGGATTGTATTTCTCACTGCTTTATTCGTTGGACTTTTACTATTGACACAGAGACATTCAGACTCAACGGCACCTTTTATTTATAAAAACCTTTGAATGCGAATTGATGGAGAAGGAGAATTCAAAAGATCACTTTTTATTTCTTGATTTGATAAGGTATTTAGCTGCATCAATTGTTGCACTTACGCATTATGAAATTTATTTTTTAGATCAATATCGGTTTGAAATATTAACGATTTTAGCAGTTGAAGTTTTTTTTGTTCTTTCTGGTTTTGTATTAGCAAAACAAATTATCTATGTTGTAAATGGAAAAAAATTTTATAATTATAAGATTTTTTTAATCAGAAGATGGATAAGAACGATACCTCCATATTTTATTGCAATAATATGTTCTACAATTTTATTAGGGTATGGAGATCTTAAAAATCTAATCAAGCATTTATTTTATTTACAAAATTTTATCAGTGATACGCCGAGTTACAATTTTTTTTCTGTAGGTTGGAGTTTGTCTGTAGAGGAATGGTTTTACATTTTTTTTCCAATATATCTTATGCTTATGTGCAAAATAAAATTATTAAAAGAAAATCTTATAAGGAATACTTTAATCTTACTCTTAATCTATTTTTTTTTGCGATTAATATTTGAATTTGAACACGGATGGGGAGAAAATGTAAGAAGAAGTGTCTTATTTCGATTAGACTCGATTGCGTATGGTTTCTTAGCCTACTTGATTAGGGATCAAATTGGTAAAAAATCTATTCTTTTATTTTTCTTTATTGGTTTAATATTTTTCATCCATATATCCTCGAATAAAACGTTATTAAATTATTCTTCTTTTTTTCAGCAGAGTTTTTTTATTATTACAGGAACTTTTTTTGGTACGGCTCTGCTAATTTTATCAAGGATTAAAATTAATAGTAAGAATATACAAACAATTTTTGGTTTTTTAGCAAGAATTAGTTATCCGATTTATTTGTTTCATATAATATTTCTCACTTCAATGATTAAATTTTCATTTAATATTGGAATAGTTTCTTATTTCTTAGTTGTGAATATCTTTGCTTTTATTTTTCATTATACTGTTGAGTTTAGTTTATTAAAATCGAGACCAATGTATTCTTAATTAATGTTAAATGCCTCAAATTACTTTTGACGATAATCAAAAGATAATGTAGGTTTTTAAATAATTATGGACTTTGACGGAAGAAAAAATTTAGGCGTACCAAATTCTGAAATTCATGATTTTATCAAAAATAAAATTAATGATAAATATCTTTATGATTCTGAAATTGTAAAAAAATTTGTTACAACCTATTTTGAATGGATTAAATCAAGTACTTTAAATAACCTAAAAGGCATAGAAGATTTTAACCAATTGAGTTTTTCATCTGGAACCAGTCAAAGTTTTGATTTTTTTTTTGCATCTTACAAAAATTGCAGAATGCGCTGTTTCAAAGGAGATTTTCTCTATCATCAGTTATCATGGAGGAATAATTACAAAAATTGGAAATTTTTAGAAGAAGATGAAATAAGAGAGGAAGATGCAGTTATAATATCCTTACCTTTCAGTGATTTTGGGTCTGAACATCCGGAAACAATTATTGTTTTAAAAACTTGTGAGAAATTAAATGTTCCTGTCTTAATTGATTGTGCCTATTACTCAATTTGCAGAAATTTAAACTTTAACTTAAATTTTAATTGTATCAAAGAGTTGTGTTTTAGTATGAGTAAGGCCTTTTATGGAACTCATAGACTAAGGATTGGTTTAAGATGTAAAAAAGAATTTTCAGACGATCCACTTGATGTCATTAATTCCATGGAGATGTTGCCAAAAATATCGGCAGGAATTGGGTATGAAATTTGTAAAAATTTTTCTCCTGACTATAATCATAATAAATATAGAAAAAAACAGTTGCAAATTTGTAAAAATTTAAATATTGAACCCAGTGATTGCGTAATTTATGGTATAACGGATAAAAATCACAAACGATTTGGAGATTTTGATAGGGGAAGCAGATGGAGAAGAGTATGTATATCAGAACTATTAGGAGATATGAGATATAATGAAAAATAAAGTTTTTAAAAGTGTTTTAGAGTATAAAAAAAGTTTGGGTGATTGGCATTATGATCCATCTGTACAATCAACTGATTGCCAATATGTAGGTAGAATAATTGACCTTGATTTTTCTAAAATAAAAAAAAAACTGTCAAATAAAGGCTCGGAACACAGCTGCGAAATTTACCCAGAGGATTTTAAAAATGGAAAAAAAATTCCTAATCAATTAGATCCATATACCATTGCTGCTCAGAAAATTGATTTTTTTAGGAAATGGTATACAAAACACAATTCACAATATACTCAATGGATTGATAATAGAGATGAACTTCCTGATGAATTTATGGAAATAAAAAAATTAACGAAGTTAAGATTCTCAACTATCGCTTGTTTTAAACAGGATCCCGGGCAGGCAACACCTTGGCATTTTGACGTTCATAGAGCAGTTGCGGAAAAAGCAAAAAAAATTAACGATAAAAAAGAAAATGTCAAAAGATATTTACTGTTTCTAGAAGATTGGCATTGGGGACATTTTTTGCAAATAGGAAATTCTGTGCTGTCTCATTGGAAATCTGGTGATATTTACACCTGGAATTATGGTATGTACCATTTGAGCTGCAATGGCGGTATCGTTCCAAAGTGGACATGTCAAATTACCGGATTACCCACTAAAAACTCTTTACATTTTCTGAAAAATCAATTTGAGTTTTCTATTAAAAAGTAAAATATCAATATTTTTCAAAAAAGAAGAAACAGTCTTTTAAATTTATAAATAAAGACTTTATAATTTTTGAGAAAAAAAACTAAATAAGCTCATTATAAAATCAAGATTTTTTATATTTTTTAATTAAAAATTATGTTAAGCGATACGGAATTTTTAGTAACTTTTTTAGTTTTCCGTAAATGCCTCCTAAAAAAAAATAAATTTTATTTCTAATAAAAATAATAGGAATTCCATAAATAAAAGCAGTCATATCTAACAATGCTTGCTGAAATTTAAAATTAATAATATGTCTATGTACTAATTGGGCATTAAAGTTTACAAAAGCTGAATTTTTTACTCTGTACTCTCCTTTTTCTGAAATAAGTTTGATTCTATACTTTTCGTTCAGATATTCAAATTGTTCAACAGATCCTCTTCTTTCATTAATAATTTTAACAATTATATTGGACATTTTTTTAACTTGCTTTTTCGATTCAAAAAATTTTATTGTTTTTTTGTAAGAAGCTAATGCTATTTGTTCTCTTTTTGAATTGTTCTTAAGAAAGAATCTTATTTTTTCTACTAAATCAAATTTATCTTTAAAAGAAACCAGTTCTTTATTTGGCTCATAAAACCTTTCCATATTTTCAATTTCTTCTGATAAGACAAAAGTTTTACAAAGTATTGGTTCAAATATTTTTGCTTTCAAGTGCATACCAATCTTATAATTTTTTGGAAAGTTGAAACTTATTGGATTATACCCAGCTTGATTGAAAGATATTAAAATTTTAGATTCATTTATTTTTTTGTTTAGTTCTTTTCCAGAAACGTAACCAAATGATTTGCCAAAACAATGAATGGGTACACCCTGTTGCTTTAGAAACTCAAGAATTTGTTGTCTAGAACCACCTTGAAACTTTAAGCCACCATAAAACATAACATCATATTTTTTTTTTGTATTTTGGATATGATAAAAATCTTTTTGAGAAATTACATTCCCTAAACATATTGATTTGCAACCCATCTGAGCTGCTACATCTGTTGCATCTAAACTATCTAATGAGACATATAGATCAAAGTCCCCAATCAATTTTTTAGTATAATTAGGAAATATAATCTCTGAATCACCCTCTAGATAAACTATTATTAAAGAAGGGTTTATTTTTTTTAGTTTTTTATAAAAATTAAAATCTAGCGCTGGTTTGGATAACCAAATCATAAAAACGTCAAAATTAGAAATCATACTGAATATTTTTTTCTGGGTCTTGACTCTACCAAAATTATAAAGAGCATTAAATATCGAAAAATTGGTAATTTCAAAATTTTTTGACAAAATTTTTTGCATTTCAGTTGTGGTATGCTTTTGATGCGCTCGATCAGGTGAGCATGCAAGTAACATTTTGTAGGGTTTACTTGGTAATTTATTAATTTTATTATAAGCAATATGACAAAGTGGACGATCAACCATTTGATATATCAGCCTTTGCTATACTCACAAAACTTGATTCCAATATTTTCTTTTTTCGTTTGCTTCTTTTCTTTTTTTTTTATAAAGCTATTTATTCTCCATCTATTAACCAATATCTGATTCCTTGAAAACTTTTTCCATTGATTTACAGGAATATAATTTTCAGGAGTTTTTCTATTTTTTGTTTTTTTTTCATTTGGTAAAAGATTTTTAAAAATTACTCTTATATCAATAGAGAGTCTTCCATCAATTTTTTTTCTTGCAATTTTCTGTGACACAAATGTTTGATGTAGGGCGTATGCATCAGAAAAAAACATAAGCCCTTTATTAAATAACATTTTATAAGGTTTAATTTTTTTTAATAAATTTTCAGCTTTTCCATAATTATCTAAGCTCATGTTAAAACCAGAAAGATCTTGTTCAGGATGAAAAAAGTTAATACCAATTTCCTTGGAATTTCCAAGTATTGGTATGTTTATTAGTAAGTGTGAAATAGGTTCAGATGACCAAATATCTGTATGAATTTTAAAAGACGATGTTTCTCTATTGACAGCTTTACCCTTAATTTTGTTAGATATAACCCGTATCTTGAAAGTACTTTGTATTTCTGAGAAGTGATCAATGAATCCATTTTTTTCAAGTATAGTCGAAAGGGTGTCATGGATTAGATTATAACTTTTGAAATTTTCAAAGTAAGGTACAATCATACCATTAGGCGTTCTATTTGGAAGTTTAAGAATGTCTTCCAAATGATCATAAAAGATTTTGTTGTTTAAACTGTATTGTTTCTTTGGAAATGAATGTTTAAGAGATTCCCAAAGATAAATATTACAAACATTACACAAATCATTGTATTCATTCTTATCAAGAGAAAAGGCCTTAGATAGAGGAAAGTCATAAAAAACTTTTTTTTTATTTTTTAATTTATTTAATCTATTTTCTCTTTCTTTATGTCTATAAAATTTCTCTGATGAGCTTTTCATAAGTTTTTTTCAAAATATTTTTTAAATATGTAAACTACATGTTTATTATAAAATTTAAAGTTTAAAATCATTTTTTATTTATTTTCTATTAAAATTTAATTTTATATAGATATATAATGAACTAATTAAAAATAAAAATTTATAACCAATATTTTTTTTAAATTTGACAAGATATGAATTTAATTGAGAAATTATCAAGTATAATTATCAAATTTATTTTATTACTTTTATTTATTCTGATTGTATTTTCATTTTATAGAATTTTAGGAATACACTTAGGTTATTTAAATAAAGAAATTTTTTCTGAAAATTATTCATCACAACTATTTATAATAATATTAATATCCTTTGTTATAGCTGTGTTGCTAATTTGGAATTACAAAAAAAGAGTTTTTAGTTCGTTTTACACCTTAATATTATTAGGCTGCTTTATTTTTCCAATTATAATTTTTGAATATTATCTTACTGTTAAAAGATATGCTATTCTCACAAATTCATTAGTTTTTGATTATAATTATGATACTAGAACTAAAAGGCAAGTTGCAGATGATATTAATGTTAATGGAGGTAAAGCTCATCCTGCCTTTCGAGTTTTTAAAGAAGATATAGGTTTGACACCTCTCGCATACACCCCTAATACTTTGATAATAAGTAAGAACGAGTATGGACAACATCATAAATTTTTAAGCGATAGGCATGGATTCAATAACTTGGACTATTCGTGGGATAATAAAGTTGATTACTTATTTGTTGGAGATTCTTTTACCGAAGGTTGTTGTCTCCCAGATAATAATCATTTTATAAACATCTTTAATGAATTAGTAGGAAATTCATTGAATTTAGGAATTTCTGGAAATGGACCAATTATAAACCTTGGCATAATAAAAGAATATGCACAAAAATTAAATCCAAAAAAAATTATTTGGATTCATTACGAAGGAAATGATTTGAGTGATATGGACTATTACAAAAAAATAAAAAAATTTGATAATTATTTATTGAAAGACTATTCTCAAAATTTATTTGAAAAAAATAAAGAAATAGAAATTCTATTAAACGATTTTTATATAAACAAATTCTTACAAAGGTCAGATACTGAGGTACCTCTAAAATCAATTAATGAAATATTTTTTTCTAAGAACAGATTATTTATAAAGAGTATTAGAAATAAGATAAATTCAAGATATTTAAAATCTAATCAACTTGAAGAGTTTGATTTTAAAAGATTTGAACAAATTATAAAAGAAGCAAAAAGAATATCAGATAAGATTAATTCAGAGTTAATTTTTATAAATATTCCACATGAAAAAAATATCAAAAATACTCACAAAGATAGTTTAAAAGTAAAACAAATATTATTGGGTCAACAAATAGAATATTATGATTTGAGAGAAATTTTATCCAAAAATAAAAATTTAAAAAAATTATTTGCATTTGAATATGGAGATACAAGTGGACATTTTAGTTTTAATGGAAATGAAATTGTTGGTAAGTATCTAGAAAAAATCCTTTTGGACTAATTGCAAATGTGATGAAAGAAATTTTAGGTATTACAGAGATTACATTATTTTGATGTGATTTATCTAACGAGCAAGCTAATAAAATTTTATAAACTTTAGCTGGTAATTCGTAAATTTTATTTCTTATAAAATGATGATGACAATGATCAATTATTTAGTATCTTTTTTTCCCATGATTAGAAGAAATTCTTTGTTTAAACTAATACCTGATATGTCATCAACAAGATCATTTTTAGCGGAATCAGACAAAAATGGAAAAAGATTTAATAACTTAAATATCCATTTTTCTCTTCTTATTCTATTTTCTGGTTTTGAAGCATTTTTATAAATAATTTTAAAACCAAAGTTATTCATATAAACATTTGTTCTAAAAAAAGTATGATGACTTTCTTTGGGAACGGCAAATTTATCTGCTAAACAAGTATCCTCAATTTCTCTAGACCTTGGTGCATCACTTTCAAAACCCTTATTTATATGGTTATAACAGTGTCTAGGAAATAGTAATCTTGCAAATTTTACTTTTTTTTTAATATCTTTTCCAGCTAATATTTTTAATATAAAACGCATTATTGTGACTAAATAACGACCTCTATGATAAAGTCCGACTACCAAAAAATTTTTGGACTTTACTAAACTTGAAATTATTTTTAAAGCTAATGTTGGGTCATGAGTATGATGTAAAACTCCTCTACACCAAATAAGATTATATTTAATAGATGTAATTTGGTCTGGGAGATTAAAAATATCTGCCTCTACAAATTTTATATTTTTAATTTTAAGAGATTTTGCTTGTTTTTTGGCGTATTCAATTGAGGATTTGCTTATATTAAATGCTATTATTTTACTGTTTGGGTTTGCATATCCAAAACTTAAAGAAAAACTTCCTGTTCCACAACCTACATCTAAAACATTTAAGGGCTGACTTAATAGTTTTTTTGGGAAACCCATTTTTAAAAGTAGATTATTTATCTTTTTTGATAGTGATAAAATCTTCTGATTACTTAATCTCGGAAAAGGGTATTGATTATAGAAATTTGTTGTTAATTTTGTAAGTTTGTTTAATTTCATTATTCAATCTGTATCTCTTAATATTATTATAAAACAAGACAATAAAATCATTATCAATTTTTCCTATCATTTTTTTGGAAGAAATATGTAGTTAATGGGTTAATTGATTAGTAAAATTTAATTGTATTGCTATTTTTATTCCAAATCAAATACCTAAGATTTATTTTGTTTTTCATTTCGATTTTTCTAAAAATAAAAATCAAAGTTATTTTAATAATTTGTGCTACTATTTTGTAAAATTTTACATAAAGTGAATGTAATTATTGAACAATATCAAAGAAGATTCTTTTGAACTAACATAATCATTAGGTGATTAAATGATAAATTTTTTAAACACTTTTATTAAACTCTCTAAAAAGGTTTACAAGGAACTAGGTGGCTATGAAGAAAGATTTATTCAGATGGCCTTAGCTGTTGAATTGAGAGAAAATAAAATTGATTTTCTAAGAGAAACAAATATTGAACTTTTTTATAAAAATCATGCATTGGGTTTAGGCGAATTAGATTTTTTAATTTATCCATGTATGGACCTTAAAGAAACAATAATGATTGAGACTAAAGTAGCATCAAAGTTATCAGATTCACATCGTCAGCAACTAAAAAATTATCTTGTTTCAGCGCCAAGTAATATTAATAAAAGTCTAGGATCTGTTAAAAAAGGAATTCTTATAAATTACAAGAATGTAGAGGAATACAGTGATGGGAAATATACTACTCCAGAAGATGGTGTGACATTTGAAATATGGGAATTAAAGGGGAATAAATTTTCTGATATTACATTAAAATATCCAATTTAAGAATTTATAACAAGTTTTAAGAAACCATGATAATTAACAGTTGAGATAAAAACTATACTATAAAAGAATTTTTGTTATTATATGGTAATACTAAAATAAAATTAACGACTAAGAAGATTAATTATTTTTTTTTCCAAATTTTTACTTATCAAATTAATACCCTCAGCGTTTGGATGTTTACCATCTTGTAGATTTAATTTAGGGTTTAGTGCAACACCTTCAAGTAAGAAAGGCAAAAAGGCGATATTAAATTTTTTTGCAAGTTCAGGGTATATTTTGTCAAATTCTTTTTTGTATTCTTGTCCAAATGCTTCCTGAGACTTCATGCCTGCTAAAAGGACAGTTATTTTTTTTTCCTCTAGAAGTTCAAGAATCCTATTTAAGTTTTGTCTGATAAGATTAGGTCTGATTCCTCTTAACATATCATTAGCACCAAGACATAGTACTAAGATATCTATATCTTTTTCTTGAAGCAACCAACTCAATCTGTTAAGTCCCCCCGATGATGTATCACCAGAAACACTTGCATTTGTTAGACTCACATCAAAACCCTTCATTTTTAAATTTTTTTCTAAAATAGTAGACAAATGGAATTCTTCATTTAAGCCATAACCCGACATTAAACTATCACCATACAATACAATTTTTTGGTTACAATAAACTTTTGTTGGTATAAAGTTTATTCCGATAACGAAAGTAAATAAAAATTTTAATATGAAAAATTTGTACAAATTAAATAACATTAATCTTAACTACCAATTAAATGGAAATGATATCAAGGTTTTAAAAAATATAAATTTCGAAATAAAAAAAAATGAAAGAGTAGCAATAATTGGTGAAAGTGGTTCAGGAAAAACAAGTCTTCTCATGCTGATGTCTGGGTTAGAAGAACCAACAACAGGGTCAATATTATTTAATAACGAGGATTTTTCTAAAATCAGTGAAAAAAAGAAGACTGAAATAAGGAAAAAAAAAATTGGGTTAGTTTTTCAACAGTTTTATCTTATACCAAATTATACAGCTCTTGAAAATGTGATGTTCCCAATGCAAATAAATAATATCAATGATGAAAAAAATAAGGCTAATTTAATTCTTTCAGACATAGGTTTAGGTCATCGGAAAAATAATTTACCTTCTGAATTATCAGGGGGAGAACAACAAAGAGTGGCAATTGCAAGAGCCATTTCATTTAATCCTGAAATTATTTTAGCTGATGAGCCCACTGGTAACCTAGATAAAAAAAATACTGAACTCGTTTCTAATTTATTACTTGATTATTCTTACAAAAAAAAATTTAGTTTAATTTTAGTAACTCACAATATGAAATTAACAAAGAAGTGCGACAGAGTTATTGAGTTATTAGATGGTCATATAAAAGTTTAAAAATGACTTTGTCTAAATACTTCCAATTTTTTATACGAGAACTAAACAGAAATAAATCAATAATTACAAGGGTTTTTTCTGCAATCTTCATTAGTTTGTTAATCTTTTCATCCGTAACAATATTAAATAATAGTATAGAAAATGAAATAAAAAATAATTCAAGCATTCTTCTTGGCGGTGACATAGAACTATCTACAAAAAACAAAGCCCTAGATTCAAATATTTTAGATGAATTAAAAAAAGGTTTCTTTTTGACGAACATTGTTGAATTTTCAACCATAATTAGAACTAATGATAAGAAAAGTAAAACAGCAAGAATTAAGGTTGTTGATAGCTTCTACCCCCTTGTAGGTAATGCAATAATTGATCCACCCGATTCGCTGAAAAAACTTAAAACTGAACCCAATACTATTTTAGTTGACGAAACAACTCAAAATAACCTTAATCTAAAACTAGGTGACAAAGTTAAAATTCAAAATACATCACTTGAGGTCATTGGGGTCATAAAAAGTTTACCTGATATTGGCGGTTTTTTCCTTTTTGGAGATCAAGCTTTAATAAACAAATCAAGCTTTAAAAGTTTAAGAATTAATAATTTGGGAAGTTTTTTTAATTTTAAATATAAATTAATTAAAAAAGACAACAATCAAGATCTACCAAGTAAAATAAAAACAAATGAAAATATTGAGATTAAATATCCTGAAGATATTAGTCAAAATTTGAAAAAAATTATTGAAAATTTTATTTATTTTCTATCTGTTATCTCAGCTTCAGCTATTCTTATCTCTGGAATAGGGTTAAAAAACTCATTATTTTCATTTCTAAGTAAAAATCAGTTTAAAATTGCAATCTATAAATCGTTAGGACTTAGTTCCCAAACTATCAAATTATTATATAACTCGCAGACTTTAGTTATTCTTCTTTTTTGTTCTTTTTTTTCCTATATCTTAAGTTTGTTCATAATTTCTCTTTTAGACCATTATTTTTTGAGTTTTCTAAATATTCAGCTAGAGACAAAATTTAGACTCTATGAGTGCTTAATTGTTCAGTTTTTTAGTATTTTAGTATTTTTTATATTTTCTAAACCAGTTCTAGATAGTATTGACCAGATTAAAGTTTCTGTTTTATTTAGAAATAGTAATACAAATCTGAATGTAAATTATACTAGAAAATCAATTATAGAAATTAGTACATTTTTACTAATCTTTATTTTCTCTTTTTGCATTTTAAGTGTTAAACCTCAACAAACCGCAATATTTTTCTTTTTTTTTATAGTTGTTTGCTTGTTCTATTTCTATTTATCTAAGATATACATCCGAATTCTAGATAAAATTAAAAACATTCAAAATTTATTTATAACAATTGGAATTAAAAATTTTAAAGCCTATCGCAGTTTAAATTCAATAATTATAATGACTATGGGGATGGGAATAACGGTATTATTTTTTCTTGGGTTTTTATCTTCTAATATCAATAAAGAATTAAATACTTCTATACCAAAAAATGCTCCACACTATTTTTTTTTAGGAATTCAACAAAACGAATTAAATTTATTCTCGGAGCAAATTCGTGAAATTGATATTCAAGCAAAGAAAATAATTGTGCCAATAATTTCCGCAAGAATAGAAGCTATAAATAATATAAAACCAAAAGAAATTGTAGACGAAGAAAATAAAAGTTTTTGGTTTATTAATGGTGAGAGACGAATTTCATGGTCAATTACTCCGCCATCCAATAATCCAATTGTTGAAGGTATATGGTGGGATATAGATAAAGAGAAAAAATTAAAAATTTCGTTAGACTATAAAGTCGCAGAAGATTTGAAACTAAATATTGGTGATTCCATTACATTTAATATTTATGGTAACTCAGTTTCTGGAATTATTACGAACTTAAGAAAAGTTAATTATAAGGATTTAAATATCAATTTTGCAATTTTATTTAATCCAGGATACGCATCTAATATTCCTCACGAATTTATGTCAACTGTTAGATTTAAAAATAATAAATTGGTAAACCTAACTAAATTAATCACAAAATTACCAACAGTTACCTATGTCAATGTATCTGAGTATGTTAACAAAACTAAAAATTTTTTAAATAAACTATTCATCATTAGTATTCTAGTTTCATGTTTGGTTATTATAATTGGTCTAATTGTAATATCAAACGCGATAAGTGTAATTGGACATCTAAAAGTTTATCAGAACTTGGTTTTAAGAATTCTTGGTTTTGAAAGTTCAAATATCTTTAGGTTAATAATTTTTGAATCTTTAATATTATTCGTTCCAATAATCATATCTTCTTTAATATTTTCTGCGATATTTTCGTATTTTTTCATAACTAATTTTTTTAACTTAAGCTGGTATTTTTCTTTACAGGTTCCTTTAATTATTTCGAGTTTATTCCTGATAGTGCTAATGATGACACTACTTATTTCTAATAGGAAGTATATAAATTTTAATGCATACTCGATGCTAAGAAATGGATAAACAAATGAATTTTGAATCAGTTGAATTCTTGTGTAAGTTTTTTTAATCATCATAAAATTAAGTTAAAAATCATTATTTAATTAAAATGAAAAGAATTTTGATCAATAGAGAAAAAGAGATTTTTTTTAGAATTTGTTAATACCAAATATTTAAATTACTTTTTTCATTTATAATGCTTGATTTTATCTGCTAGGATAAATGATAAGAGGATGCGTTAAATATTTCTTAGAATAAGGATAAACAATAAATAATGAAGGCAATTATGTATCACTATGTTAGGGAATATAAATCAGACCACCCTAAATTTAGATTTCTAGATATTAAGAATTTCAGAAAACAGCTTGACTACTTTGAGGAACAATATGGTTTTGTCTCAAGAAAAGATTGGGATTTAGTAATTAAAAAAAGAAATTTGGATTCTGTTGGAGGCAAGGTTATTTTAACTTTCGACGATTCTTTGAGTTGTCATTTTGATTACGTTTTCCCTGAGTTAAAAAAAAGAAATCTGTGGGGAATATTTTATGTTCCAACTCAACCATACATAAACTCTAAGATGTTGGATGTGCATAAAGTTCACCTACTCTGTGGAGCATTTGAGGGTCCCTTGTTGCTTAATGCTTTGAATGATTTTTTAAAAGAGGATATGATTTCAAATTCTAAAATTAAAGAATTTAGAAATGAAACTTATTTGAAACAATCTAACTACGAGGGCATCTCTGAGTTTAAACGAACCCTTAATTATTTTGTAAATTATGAATTTAGAGAGAATTTAATTGATAAAGTTGCAAGCAACGTAGGGTATGAATTTAATTCAAAAGATTTCTATCTATCAAAAAACAAATTGAAAGAAATGTGTTTATATGGAAATATTCTTGGCGCACATAGTGTTACTCACCCAGTAATGAGTAGGTTACAACATGCTGAACAAAAAATACAAATAAAAAATTCTTTTTCTTTTCTAGAAGACGTAGTTTCTCAAAGCCATAAAACATATTGTCATCCTTACGGAGGAGCTCACTCTTTTAATAGAGACACGGTTGATATTTTAGGCACTGAGCAAGTAATGTATTCTTTTAGTGTTGAGCCACGGGACATTACTAATAATGATCTAGAGCTATCCTACCAATGTTTGCCACGTTTCGACTGTAATGAATTTCCTTTCGGAAAGGCTTCATAAAAAATTTTATTTGATTACAATAGTTTAGTATTGAGAAATCTAAATTTTTTTAAAAAAATCATTAATAGTTGTATTTATATTATGTTCGTATGACTCTGCTATATCTTCAATACAAATGTTTCTATTTTTTTCAACAATATTCCAAGTATCGTTAATTTTAATAATTTTATCATGCATTTGATAAAACGAGTTGCAGTTCTTAAGACGAGTTGATTTAAAAAACTTACCGTAAAACATTGATGAAAAATTATATAATATAAAGTCACTATTTTTTTTTATAGTTTTTTCCGAATGGAAATCATCATTAATTAAAATTAGCTTTGGACAAAATTGATTTACGTCTGAACCAAATATAGAAAAAAGTTTTGTTAGTATTTTTAAGTGATAGGAATCTAGATATAAAAATCTATTTTTTTCTCTGGTGGTTAAAAAATCTATCAGCTTAATAATTAATCTTTCATTTTTATATATTGTTGATAAGTTTTGATTAAATTTTATAAAAGTTTCTAGTTCACTACTTTTTGTATGAGAATTTAATTTCGTAAGATTTTTTATAGATTTTTTAAAATATTCTTTTTTAAGTTTTTTTTGGAGATTTTGAAGAGCAACAGTTAATTTTTTTATTTCATTAATTTCTTTTCTAATTATAAAACCGTCATCAAATACTATTGCATCTGCATTACAATTAAGGAAGGTTAAAAAAGCATCTAACCTTGTAAAAACAATGGGTTCATTATTATCATTAAATGAAGTATTAATAAGAACTGGAATATTTGTTATTTCCATGAATTTCTTAAGAATATCGTAAATGACGCCATTATCTTTCGTTACTGTCTGAACTCTCGCCGTATCATCAACGTGACAAATAGCAGGTACATTTTTCTTTGCAATATTCTTGCATTTTGGTGCCATTAGCATATACGGATGATCGTTTGTATTTGATGTAAAATATTGATTAAAATATTCTTTAAGTACTATTGGGGCGAATGGACGATATAACTCTCTGTGCTTAATTTTTTTATTCATTATATCCTTCATTTTGTTATTTCTTGCGTTAGCTAGAAAACTTCTATGGCCTAGTGCCCTTGGCCCAATTTCAATACCTTTTGAGCAGATAGCAATAATTTTATCGTTACTTAGCATTTTAGATATAAAAGAAATGTCCAAGCTTCTAATTGGCACAATGTGATTACTTAAAGTTTTTTTGAACTTATTCATATAATCTTTGGCTAAAGGAGCTTGGTCTGAAGAGTATGGGAAAGCAAAAAGTTTTCTTGTTTTTTTTGTGATAAGTTTATTGAGTTTAACTTGCATTTTTTCTAAGCCAGCTAGGGCAAGACCAAAAGGAATTCCATTGTCTCCGGAAGCAGGATAAATAAAAAAATTTTCAGCGGATCCTTTGTTAAGTATTTTTTCATTAGCCACACAATTTAAAGCTACACCTCCAGCAAAACATAAATTTTTGCATCCTGTAGTCTTCATAGATTTTGAAGCTAGATAATTTAAGCATCTTTCAGTTTCTTCTTGTAGATTGTACGCAAGCCTGGAGAAGTATGGTTTATAAACATCGTTTTTATGCGTAACTTTCATAACGTCCAGTTTAAGCTCCATACTTGGACTCCTATTTATTTGGTTACTATAATCAGTATACAGATCAAAAAATTTTCCTTTTAAAGATGGAATTTGTTTGTCTATTTTAAAATATTTTGCGCCGTAAGGAGCCAATCCCATTGTTTTACCTTCTTCTCCAATACCGAATCCAAGACTTTTTGTTATCAAGCTATATAATGCACCAATCCCTAAACCCTTTTGTTCAAATATAAGCTTTCTCTCACCATCTTTATTCATATAAAAAATTGAATGGGTTTGTTGTTCACTTCCAAGACCATCAACAATTAAAACTGTTGATTCATCAAAATTAGACGGCCAAAATGCTGTTAGAGCATGTGCATCGTGATGTGAATTTACAAAATTCAATTTACTTTGTGGAATTTTTAATCTAGATCTTAAAAAATCCCCAATTAATAATCTATAATTATTAGAGGTTCTAAAACTTCTTTTAAAGTCCATATAATCTAGAGTCATTAAATCTAAGTCTTCAATTTTAATAGAAAAATAGTCAAGACAATATTGCATTGATCTTAGAGGAAATTGATATGATTTTTTTTTTCGGGATAGAAAACCTTCATCAGCTATAATGTAATCAATAGAAGAATTCTCAACTTTTATTAGTGCACATGCTGGGTCATGAGAACAGTAATTCATAATTCCCATTGAGAAAAATTTTGTCATTTTTTTAATTTTTTTTTTTTAAGTAGCTCATGGTAGATTATTGTTTAACTGAATATTAAACAACTATTTTGAATAATGTAAGTATGTTATTTAAATCTTACTTATAATTTAATTGTAGTTTATATTATAAAACAAAATCTAAGGCCAATGTTTAGAAACATAAAACTTATAAGGTTTGATAAATGGATTATTTAGAAATAGGTAATAGAAAGATCGGCAAATTGTTCAAACCACTGGTAATAGCAGAAATTGGTATTAATCATGAAGGAGATATCAATAAAGCTAAAAAAATGGTTGATGATGCAATATCTGCTGGCTGTGAATGCATAAAGTTTCAATCACACATTCTTGATAAAGAAATGATTCCAAACAAAGTTATTCCTGGAAATAGTAAAGATAGTATTTGGGATATAATAAAGAGATGCTCTTTGACTTTTGATGAAGAAAAGAAACTTAAAAGTTATGTTGAAAAAAAAGGTAAGATTTTTCTAAGCACTCCTTTTTCAAAAGAAGCTGCATTTAATTTAAATAAATTAGGGGTTTGCGCATTTAAGATTGGATCTGGAGAATGTAATAATTTACCTTTAATTGAGTATATTTTGAAATTTAAAAAACCAATTTTATTAAGTACGGGAATGAATAATATAAGTATGATTGAAAAATCTGTTAAATTAATTCAAAAAAAGAAGATTCCATTTATTTTGATGCATTGTGTATCTATTTATCCAACACCTTATGAAAAGGCAAGTATAACAGCTGTAAAACAACTAAAAAAAAAATTTAAAACCGACCTAGTAGGGTTAAGTGATCATTCAATAGGAAATTATATTAGTTTTGGGGCTGTTGCCTTAGGTGCGAGGGTAATTGAAAGGCATTTCACTTCAAAAAAAAACTGGAAAGGGCCGGATATTCCAATTTCAATTAACAAAAATGAACTCAAAGATTTGATTGAAGGTTGTAATGCCATATATGAAGGAAATAAATTTAAAAAACAGATTTTTAAAGAGGAAAGTCCAACTATTAAGTTTGCTTATTCATCAGTTGTAGCCGTAAAAAATATAAAAAAGAATGAGAAAATAACTACAGAAAATACCTGGGTAAAACGGCCTGGTAATGGTAAAATTAAGGCATTTGATTATCATAAAATTTTAGGGTTAAAATTAAAAAGGGATGTAAAAATTAATGAGCAAATCGAATGGAAAGATTTAAATAAATGAAAAAAATATCTTTCTTAACAGGAACTAGAGCAGACTTTGGAAAAATTTATCCGATAATCCATCTTCTATCAAAAAATAAATTTAATATTGAGCTTATTGTCACAGGAATGCATCTTCTTAAGATTTATGGTTATACTATAAACGAGATATATAAAAAATTAAGTAATGTAAAAATTATTCCTTTATATAACCAAGACGGAAATTTTAATTCTAGGATGGATCTGATTTTATCCAATACTATTAACCAGCTAAGTTATTATTTAAATGAGAGTAACCCTGATTTATTTGTTGTTCACGGTGACAGACCTGAGACGCTTGCTGGTTCAATAAGTGCATCTTTTAATAATATTTTAGTTGGGCATATTGAAGGAGGAGAAGTTTCTGGTACTATTGACGAGTCAATTAGGCATGCTGTTTCAAAGTTAGCCCATATTCATTTTGTTTCTAACAAAGAATCGGAAAAACGATTAATTCAAATGGGAGAAAATAAAAAGTCTATTTTTAAAATCGGTTCAGGTGAAGTTGATATAATAAAAAATTCTCTTCCTGATATAAGCGAAGTTAAAAAATATTATAATATTAATTTTGAACAGTATGCTATTTTAATTTTTCATCCTGTAACAACTGAATTTAATAAAATAAAAAATCAAGTAAAGGAAGTATTACATGCTGTTAAACTCTCTAAACATAACTATGTAATTATTAATTCAAATAATGATTATGGGTCAGCAATTATAATGGATGAATTAAAAGCATTAGAACGAGACAAAAACTTCTTATGCTTCCCCTCAATAAGATTTGAATTTTTTCTAACACTTTTAAAAGAAGCTAAATTTATCCTTGGCAACTCGAGTTCTGGTGTAAGAGAGGCACCAGTTTTTGGGACTCCGTCAATAAATATTGGATCAAGACAAAACAATAGATCAAAAAATCCTTCAATTAAAAATGTACCCATAAAATCACCAAAAATTTTAGATGCTATTCAAAAAATAAAGTCTAGGAACAGACCGATAAAAGGTTTTGGTAATGGGAATACAGCTGAAAAATTCTTTAAAATTATTAATAAAGAGATTGTTTGGAAAATTAGTAGACAAAAAAAATTCAATGACATAATTTAATTTTTACCGTAAGGTTTTAATAATCTTAACACTTATATTTTTGCACAATGAAAAAAATTTGTCTTATAGGCGGCTCTGGGGTTCTTGGAAAATATTATGCAAAACATTTGGGGCAAAAAAATGAGGTTCATGTTGCTGATATTGGATTAAAAGATCAAAAGAAATCAAATAATTTCTATACTTATTATTTAGACATCGAAAATGAGTCAAAAATCCAAGATTTTTTTGAAAAAAATAAGGAAAAACCTTTTGATGTTCTAATCAATAATGCTGCCTACACAACAGAAATGGCAATGAAGGATATTAACCCCAAAGGTAAAATAGATATTTTTTCTTCAAAAATATTTGATAAGACAATCAATGTGAACCTAAGAGGAATTTTCTTGTGTTGTAAGTATTTTATAAAATTTCACCATAAAAAAAATATTGACCAAAGAGTAATTAATATAGGTACAATTTATGCTGTTCATGGCCCACATCATGACATTTATAGAGATGAGAATTTTTTTTCATCGATTTCATACTCAACTAGTAAAGCAGGTATTATTGGGATGACAAAATGGTTAGCATCAAAGTTTGCTAAAGAAAATACTAATTTTAATTTAATTTCACCAGCAGGAGTATTTAATAATCACACTAATAGATTTGTTGAAAAATACATTAAACTAATTCCTAAAAATAAAATGGCAACTCAAAAACAAATTTATTCAGCAATTAAATTCCTTATTTCTAAAGATTCTGATTATGTTGTCGGACAAAATCTTTATGTCGATGGTGGATTTACTTCTTGGTAATATTGAAAATATTTATGAGAAATGTATTGGTAATAGGTGGTGGATCAATTGCTGAAAAGCATATCTTCAATCTCATTAAACTAAAATTTGATGTCTACTCAATTACTTCTAATAATAATTTTTTAAAAGAAAATAATGATATAAAAAAAATAAAAAATATAAATAAAGTTCCAAATATTCTTTTTGCTATCATTGCAAATAGTACAAATAAACATTTAAAATTCATTGAAATATTAGCTAAGAAAAAAATACATATATACTGTGAAAAACCAATTTTTCACAAAAAATTTAATTACTTAAAACTTAAAAATCTCTTAAAAAAAAATAATACTCATTTTTTTGTTGGTTACCAGCTACTTCAGGATACAAAAGTAAAATATTTAAAAGAAAAATTAAAAAAACAAATAATAAAGTCCTTTGTAGCAGACGTCGGTCATAACTATGAGGTTTGGAGAAAAAATAAAGTAAGAAAACAAAGTTATTACAATAAAACCTCTTTAGGAGGGGGAGTTATATTTGAGCTTGTTCACGAAATAAACCTTATAAGAAATTTAATAGGTGACATTAAGGAAATAAAAAGTTTTAAATCGCAATTTAGAAAAGATAAATGTGAACTTTCAGCAGTTTCAATTATAAAGACGAAGAATAAAATTATTGGAACTTTATATCAAGACATGTATAGCAAAAATTTATTTAGAAATTTAAAAATAATAACAAATAAATTTACTTATAATATTGATTTTAAGAAAAATATTATTTTTGAAAATGAGAAAAAAATTGTCTTCAAAGAAAATAATTCACAAATAAACTTATTAGAGAAAAGTGTATGCGAATTTATTAAGTTAATAAAAACAAAAAAAACAAATCTAGTATTTTATGATGCTGCTGTGAACGACTTAAAAACATGCTTAAATATGCACCAAAAATAAAATGAATTAACTTTTTTTTAGACTACTCCACAATAATTTGGCTATTTTTAAATCAAAATCTGTATCAATATCAATTGAGCTTTCTCTGGATATTTCGTGAACTATAAAATTTGATTCTGTCCAATTTTCATATTTGAATATTGACGAACACCTAATAGCAAAGCAAACAGGCGAAAGACTTAAAACTTTTGGAGCTTTCTGTCTAGCAAATATTAATTCAGAAGAATTACATACTAGTTCACCAAACCCATTTTTCTTGGTCTGAACCATATTGAAATATGGGTTTCTTTCTGATTCATAGCCTGTAGTAACACAATCTAATTTTTCATTTCTTTTAAGTAATTTTACACATTTTTCAATATCAGAAATTTTTCTAAAAGGCGCTCCAACATCTAAATCTACAAGAATATCTGGTACATTATTTGTAAGTTTTTTATATCTATCAATTGTATGTCTAAAAACATGCCATTTAGGTGAATCTTTTTTTGCAAGCTTTTTGGGTCTTTTTATTTTAAAAATTTTTTTTGAATTAGGAATTTTATTTAGATAGCTAACTGAATCACTAGAAAAAATAATTTGATTACTAAAGGTAAGTTTTTGTGCATCATCAAACGCTCTTGATATTAAACTTTTCCCTCCAATTTTTTGGATATTTTTATTTCTTACCCCTTGCGAGCCTTGACGTGCGCATATTGTAACAATTATAAAATCTTTCTTTTTCATTTTGTTTAATCAAATCTCATTTCTCAAGATTATCATAGTTTTTTTACCATTTAAATATTGGTAAAATAGAAAAGTTAACTGAAATTTTTTGCTTCTTCTAGATTTTGGGCTATATTAATTCGGTTATATAATAGATTTTCATTTTAATATAAGATGTCTTGTTTCTTTTATTTAAAATCAAATGCAAAAAAGAAAAATTAATTTATTTGGACCGTCAATTACAAACTTTGAAATAGATAATGTTTCAAAATCTCTCAAATTAGACTGGTTTCAAAATTATAATAAATATCAACAGGAGTTCGAAGATTATTTAAAGAATTTCACTAAAAGAAAGTATGCCCTAGCAACCCCATGTGGAACTCATGCAATCCATTTAGCTTTGTTATCTGCTGGGATAAAGAAAGGGGATGAGGTAATAGCACCTAATGCAACCTGGATTGGGTCAGTTGCTCCAATAGTTCAAGTGGGAGCAAAAGTTGTTTTTGCAGATATTGATAAAGAAAATTGGTGCCTTAGTTTGGAATCAATTAAAAGAGCCTATTCAAAAAAAACTAAAGCAATTATAATGGTAAATTTATATGGAAATATGCCTGATTACGATCCAATTACCCTTTTTGCAAAAAAGAAAAAACTTTTACTTATTGAAGACGCAGCTGAATCATTTGGATCGTTTTATAAAAAAAAACCATCTGGAAATTTTGGTGACATAAGTATATTAAGTTTTCATAGTACAAAAACAATTACAACTGGTGAAGGTGGAGCACTCTTATGTAATGATAAAAGGATTTATGATAATGCTGTTATGTTTAGTGATCATGGAAGATCAAAGAAAGGAAACAGGCTTAAAAGTGAAATTGTAGCATTTAAATATAAAATGAGTAGTATCCAAGCTGCTATGGGGATTGCCCAACTTAAAAGATTAAAAATTATTTTAAGAAAAAAAGAAAATATCTTTAAAAGATATGAAAAGAATTTTAAAAAATGCATTGAAATTAAATTAATAAAAACATCGAAACATTCAGTATCCAACCATTGGTTAACAACTATATATTGGCCAAATAAAAAAAAAATAAATGTAAATTCATTAATTAATTTCTTGAAAAAAAAAAAAATTGAAACCCGACCTTTTTTTCCTCCTTTAAATCAAATGAAAGCATTTTCAAATAACAGAAATTACTATAGAAGTACTATTACAAAGTTTTCCGAAGATATTGCAACACGTTCGATTAATTTGCCATCTGGTTTAAATATATCAAACAAAGATATTGATGAGATTTGCCAACATATAATTAATTTTTTTACTTATTAATCATAATTATAAACGATATATTTTATTAATGATTTTTATTGTATTTACCTTAAGATAGTAAAATGAAAAAAGCCTTATTTTTTGTTAGAAAAGATTGTAATTATGCATCAAAAACAATTGAATTTTTGAAGACAAATGGATTTTCAGTAAGAGTTATTTTATCTGAGTACAGATCACAAGACCATCAAAAAATGTGGGAAAAATGGCATGGTGAATATTTATTTTCATTTAGGAGTTTCTATATAATACCAAGAAAATTGCTCGATAGAGTTAAAGTTGCAGCAATAAACTTTCATCCTGGTCCAAATAATTATAGAGGAAGCGGAGGCTTGAACTTTGCTTTATTAAATAACGAAAAACAATTTGGAGTAACTGCACACTTAATAAATGAAAATATAGATGATGGAGAAATTATAGAATGTAGAAAATTTAATATTTATAAATCAGATTGTTTAGATTCACTAATGAAAAAAACTCATAAAAAATTATTTGACTTATTTTGTGATATTACAGGTTCTATAAAAGAAAAAGGTGCTAATTATTTAAAAAAGAAAATACCTAATAAAAAGTATAGTTGGGTTGGCCCAATAAGAAAATTTAAGGAAGTTGAAAAGCTTAAGAAAATAAATATAAATATTAGTAGATCGGAATTTATGAAAATTGTAAGAGCTACTTATACCAAAAAATATCCACCTAAGATAGTTTTTTATGGAAAAGAATTTTATCTAAAACAATAATAAATTCATATTCTTAAATTAAAGTTTTACCGCAAAAAGCATTGGACTCTACATAATAAACCGAGAAATTAAGATACGCCAAAATATATTAATCAATTTTTTTAAAATATTGGTTAGCTTTTATTACTCCTTTGTAAAATTTAGATTCACTTGAGTAATTATTTAGATAGTAATGAGAAAATTTTAAATTTGGATCCCTTTTAAACATACGAACAATTTCGTGAATATTATAATATTTAATATTTCTTATTAATAGGTATAGAACATTCAATTTTAAAATATTAAAGTATTTAAGCTTTCTTAAAAAGAAACTTATAATATCTTTTGGTTTAAGACCTCCCTTTTTAAGTCCTGCTAATTCTTGAGAGTAATATGTTTTAATTCTATGACAAAAATAGATGTTTATGATCTCACAATATGCTTTATCTACATCAACATATTTGTCTTTTTTTATAAAATGTTTAAAAACCGTTTTGTAAGAATTTAGTAAACTTATAAAATCATTATTATCAAAGTCGTGATAGAAAGAACTTCTAAAATTTGGCACACTGATATTTTGATATTTTTCCTTGTTATAATTAACAGTCCTTATCTCAAATATCTTTTTTATAAGTTTTATTTTTCCAGAGCTTATTGCAGCAATATTGAATAAAATCTCGGTATATTTTTTCCATGGCCGATTTTCTAATGGTTTATAAATTTTTTTAAGAACATTAGTTCTGTATAGATTAAAAATTTGGTTTCTCACTGCATTGGAAAATAAATACTGTTTATTTCTTTCTAAAATATTGTGATGATCAAAAACATCAAATTTTCCTAAAATTGGAATTCTTTTTAAGTTATGAATTTTTTTAGGCGCATGTATGTAGTTTAATACATAACCGTTAGCGCCAACATAATTCCTCTGCTTTTCCAGAAAATTAAGAGAATCGTCTAGGGCTTCTAAATTTAAAAAATCGTCATCGAATGATATGATAGAATACTTGTTTTGTATGTATTTAATTCCAAAAAATATCTTTTTGTTGAAATGAAATTTTTTATCTAGATCAAAATAATTTAAGTTTAAACAATTTTTATACTTTTCTATTAGCTCTTTATTTTTTTTTAAGTGAATCCCTAGACTTGTATCCAAGATAATTATTTCATACTTACAATTTTGCAACTTTAAGTGATAAAGTTTTCTTTTTAAAAATTCAGATCTTTGAAAGGTAGGAATTATTATGCTTATCATTTTACTTGTTAACTATTTTCATTAATTTCAAAAATCCAATTTCTCAAAAATTTCTGATGCAATAATTTCATTTCCTTTTTGATTATGATGTCTTGCATTGCTGTAAACATTATGTGAAGAAGGGGGTGCAATATCTGAAATATCAATGCAAAAAGAAAAATTTTCGCAATGTTTTTTTAACTTTTTATATGTGTCCCTTAAATTTTCAATGTATTTTATGTCATCTATGGTATTTTGAACTATCTCACCGTCTTTTCCTAAAATATTAATAAATTCAGATTGCACACCTTCAAGGCCAATTGTTGGTTGCAAAAATACTTTATATTTTGCATTCAAAATATTTGATATTTCATTCATGATCTGTATATTAAATCGCCACACATCTGTATGATCATTAAATCTCAAATTTTGTTCAGGAACATTATAATCAATATTTTTTTTTTGAGGCAAATTTAAATCAAGGTCAAAAAAAATACTAAAAATATTTGGAAACAAATAAAATGGTTTTTTATTTTTAATAATCCATTTTTGATTTTTTAACATGTAAATTTGATTACTATCAAGATATGGTCTTTTTAAAAATTCTAAAAAATTTGGATTAGAGTAGTTTCTTATATCGTTAATTCCATTTAATGAGATTATGTGGCTGATATTTAGTTTTAATGGGGCAATTTCGGTTAAAAGTTTTAGAAGTTCTTTTGAGGTTCCATATCCACCAGTTCCTGCATTAATGACTCTACATTTACCCGTCTTTTGGCATAGTTTATTGAGGAAGTATGGGTACGTTTTACCATTACTAAAGTTTTTATAAAAACCATCTGACGTTGATCCACCAAGGGTAATTATAACCTTAGCATCTGAATTTTTATAATTATATATAACTAAGTTATCTACAATTGTTGCATCTGGTATTTTGCAATTTTCATTATGATCGTGAATATGACCCAAAATTGGGTGACTTTTCATTCTTTCACAATCATCATCGATTTTTTTGAATAAATCACCAGTTTTTATATATCCAAGATCTATTTTTTCATTTATTTTTCTGTAAAAGAAAATAGTGGTTTCCAGAAATAGAAGAATTACGAAAAATATAATCAGATTTATAAGTAAAACTCTTTTATATGTCATATCACAATTTATCATATTTTTTAAAAATGTTTTATAGAAGGTTTTTTTGAAGAAAATATATATTTGTAAAAACATTAACTAAAAAATTGATAGTATAATATTTTGAAGAAAGCATTAAATCTTGTATTGATTGCAACCTTAAATTATGTTTTAACCTTAATAAACTTATAAATAAATTGATTATGTCTGATAAAAAATTAAGAATTTTTTTAGGTGATATCACTCATGACACTATAATACTGGTTTCAGATACCATACCGATCAATATTGGATTTATTGCATCATACATAAACAAACTATATGGTGAAAAAGTTGAGATTGAGCTGTTCAAGTATCCAAAAGACATTATTAGTGAAATAAAAAAAAATCCTCCAGATGTCTTAGCCTTAAGTAATTATTCATGGAATAGTAATTTATCAGAATTTATAGCTTCTCTCGCTAAAAAAATTAGCCCAAATATTGTTACAGTCCAAGGAGGTACAAATTTTCCTCATGATGAACAGACACAAAGGACCTTTATTTTAGAAAGACCGTCCACAGATATATTTACGATTCTTGAAGGCGAAAAATCCTGTGCAAACATAATTGGAAGAGTTTTGGAATCCGATAGAGATAGAACAAAAATATTTAAAAAAAAAATTGATGGTTGTGTATTTATTCATCCTGATACAAAAGAAACAAAAAACCCAACATTTTACAGAGGAGAAATCTTAAGTAGAATAAAAGATTTAGACGAAATACCATCTCCATATCTTAATGGCATGTTGGATAAATTTTTTGATGGAAGACTAACACCTTTTGTCGAAACAAATAGAGGTTGTCCATTTAAATGCTCTTTTTGTCATACGGGTGCAGACTATTTTCATAAATTAAATAAATTTTCGCAAGATAGGGTAAAGGCAGAAATTGAATACATAGGAAAGAAAGCCGGAGCACTGGGAATTACTAATCTTCATTTAGCTGATGTAAATTTTGGAATGTATCCACAAGATAATATTACCTGTGAAATGTTACTTGAATCCAAAAGAAAATATCAGTGGCCCTTAGCCTTGATGACCACAACTGGTAAGAACAGTAAAGAAAGAATTATGCAAATTACTGAAAAACTTGGCAATATTTTCGAAGTCACCATGTCTATGCAGTCTATGTCTGAGTCAGTGCTAGATAACATTAACAGAGCAAACATCAAATTAAGCCATATGGTAGGTATTAATAATGAACTTAAAAATAGAGGCAGAACAACAGCTGCTGAGCTAATAGTTCCATTACCAGGTGAAACCAAGAATTCCTTTGTCAAAGGTGTTAACAATATAATAAACTCAAATGTTTCAAGATTGGTTATTTATACTTTAATGATGCTTCACGGTACAAATTTTAAGCAGCCAAGCTACAGAAAAAAATTTGGATACAAAACAAAATATAGGATTGTACCTTTAAATTTTGGGGAGTATGAAGGTCATAAAGTTTTTGATTATGAAGAAGCAGGAGTTTCAACAAAAGATTTAAGTTTTGATGATTACTTATTTATTAGAGCTTTGGCTCTTTTAGTAGAATCGCTTTACAATGGTAGTCCTTTTAAAGAATTTTTTAAATATGCGAAGTTCTATGGTATTCAACCTGCTGATCTTTTAAAGATTTTATATGATAATTTATTAGAAGGTCCAGATGCTGTTCAAGAGGTAATGAAAGAATTTTTATTTGAGACAAAAAATGAATTATGGAATTCTAAAGAAGAATTACTAGAATACTATAATAAAGATGATAATTTCATGAAACTCAAAAGAGGAGAAGTTGGCGGAAATCTAATATACAAATATAAGTCAAAAAGTCTATTAAGAGCCAGTAATAGTTGGATAGCATTTCTAAAAGATCAACTACTAAAACTTGTCTTACAAAAATCTGTAAAAGATAAATCAAAAGAGACAATTCATGATGAGATAAGTGAAATTGCTTCCTTTTGTAAGTTGAAGATTAATGCGTTACTTGATGCTGACGCAAAAACAGATTCAATCAGTGGTGAATTCAAATTTGATATTCTTCATTGGATTGAGGACGAGGAAAATAAAAAAAAATTGCGTGATTTCAGATTTAAAAATGAAGATTCTGTTGAAATATTTTTCGAATTCACTGATGACCAGATAAGAATGCGAAAAGATGTTTTTAACAGATGGGGAAAAGATATTAATGCAGTTTCAAAAATAGTAACTAGGATAGATAATTTAGAAAGTCAATTTAGAAAAGTTAGATTCAAAGGCGACAATTATTTGAGAGACATTTATAAAAAAATAGGCGATACTAATATTAGATATTCTTTATCAAGCTAAAACTTAAATTAATTTGTCAAAATGTTTATATCTTTCAAGAAGAAAGTATACCCTTCTTATTTATCTTAACTAAATTGTACCCTAATCCGAGTCTAACGGACATGAACCGAATTTCAACGTACTTTGAATTAGTTGTTTTTGATTGTAAATAGTTGATTTTAATACAAATAAATTTTACTATCACACTTTTATTAATACTTATAAGG
>CACBWF010000004.1 GCA_902542925.1 uncultured Alphaproteobacteria bacterium | reverse complement strand
TTCTTTATGTCCTGAATTTGTTTATGTACTCGGGCTTGATCATTTTCAAGTGAAAGTAAAAAATTTTGCACCTCTGTTCTTCTTAATACCAAGTTTTGTTTTTTATTAACTACTGTTTCTTTTTCAAGAATCATTTTATTCATTTTTTTATCTAAAGCTAATTTTTCTAATTCACATTTTCCTAAATTAACCTTAATGTCATCAGATACTGCGCTTATTTTTTTTAATTCTTGTTCAATATTCTTTATTTTACCTTCAATAAGATTGGTATTTTGTAGGAACGAAGATATTTGTCTATTTGAGTTTTTCCATTGAAAATAGAATAATTTTTTTTGGTTATGTTTTATTTGATCTGAGATTTTTTGATAATTCTCAGCTTGCCGTGATTGTCTTTTAAGTGATTGTTTTTGTTTTTCCAATATTGATATATTATCGGCGATTCTTTCTAAATTTTTTTCTGTTGCATTTAGTTTTAATTCTGAGTCATGCCTTCTAGTTTGTAAACCAGATATACCAGCAGCATCTTCAAGAATTATTTTTCTTTCTAGAGGTTTAAAATTAATTATTTGGTCAATATTTCCCTGACTTATTATAGAACTTGATCTTGGACCCGACCCCGAATCTGAGAAAAGTATACTAATATCTTTTGCTCTCACATCCTTATTATTAATTTTGTAAAATGAACCGACACCCCTTTCAAGGTGTCTTGATATAATTAGTTTGTCATCACCAAATTGTTTTCTATTTTCTTCATTAATTTCAAGATCAACTGTAACTTCAGCAACATTTTTTTCAGGAACCTTATCTGTTCCGCTAAATATTAATTCTTCCATAGAGGAGGACCTTAAACTTTTTGATGAACTTTCGCCCATTACCCATCGAATTGCTTCAAAAATATTTGATTTACCACAACCGTTTGGACCAATAATACCTGTAATCCCTTCAGGAATTTCAATTTCTAATGGGTACGGAAAAGATTTGAAGCCTGAAATTTTTAATTTTCTTATGTTAAACAATTTAGTAACTAATTAAGTAGAGAATTAATCTTAAGTTCAAGTGCTTCAAGGGTTAAGTCTCCAGTATATTTTTTACCATTAAGATAAATTGTTGGTGTTGCGGTTATATCGTATTTTTTTGAGGATTGAAGTCTATCCTTAAGTAACCCATCTTCGATGGATTTATTTCCAACACACACTTTAATTTCTTCATCTTTTAACCCACCTATTTTGGCAATTTTGAGTAAAGATTTGAACGGATCTTGAGACCTGGTCCAACTTGACTGCTTTTTATAAAAAACATCTAAAAAACTGAAATAATTTTTATTACCAGAGCATCTCGATATAATAGAAGCCTTTAAAGCAAATTTGTCTAATGGAAAATCTTTGTAGGTAAAAAATATTTTGCCATTGTTTATATATTTTTCTTTAATTGTAGGCATAACTTCGTTGTGGAACCTTGCGCAATGCCCACAGGTGAGTGACGCAAACTCAATCATTTTTATTGGAGCATCTGGCTTGCCTAAAGATTTTTCCTCTAAAGCCTCAATTGTATCGACAATATTTGCTGAAACTGGTTCTGCAAAAAAAAAGTTGTAAACAAAAATAAATAGAGAAATGTACTTTAAATTCATATTAACCTTACTCAATATTTAATAGATTTTTTTTTAAACTTAATTAATTCTATATGTTCGTGTCCATAAAATCTATTAATTTCTCTCTTTATAAAATCGGAATTATAAGTTATCTCAATGAGTTTTTCTTCTTGTACGGAAATTTCAAGAGTTTTTTTATTATTAAATTTATATATCTTATTTGGAAAGCTAAATTTTGAAAGATTATCGTTCAATATCTTATTCCAATTAAGTTTAATCTCCATAATTTTATTACTTTTTTTTTTAACAGGATTTAGAACATTGGGTATAATTGAAGAAATAGATTTTGTTTTATTGGTTCGTTTTATCATCTAAGTATTATGCTAAAAAATTATAAGATAGACAATATAAGTTTGAAAAATAGCCTTGAATGGCAAAATAAAATTTTAAGGTGGTACCAAATTAATAAAAGACAACTTCCATGGAGAAAAGAAAAGTACCAAAATTTTTATTGTGTATGGCTAAGTGAAATCATGCTACAGCAAACCGGTGTTAAGACGGCCATACCTTATTTCTATAAATTTTTAAGAAAATGGCCTACACTCAACTCCTTCTCTAAAGCATCTCTAGATGAAATAATGTTCAACTGGCAGGGATTAGGGTACTATCAAAGAGCAAAAAACATGTTTAAGGCAATTGATATAATTAAACAAAATTATCCTATTAAAAGCTATGAAGAATTAATGAAAATACCAGGAATTGGTACTTATACAGCTGCATCAATTTCTGCAATTTTGTATGATAACACCAAAGCAGTTGTAGATGGAAATATAAAGAGAATTCTATCAAGAGTTATGAGATTAAATCCTGCAAATAAAACTTTTGAAAAAAAGTTAAATACTGTGGCTCAAAATCTTACTCCAAAAAAAAATAATGGCTCGTATTGTCAGGCATTGATGGATTTAGGTTCTCTAATTTGTAGACCTAAAAATCCCTTATGTAAAAAATGCCCTGTAAACAGTCAATGTCACTACTATATCTATCCTGAAAAAAGGATAAAGAAAATGTTTAAAAACAATAAGAAAAGTAAATTTGGAGTAGCATTTTATTTGTCTTATAAAAATCATTGAAAAAGACTTTGAAAAAAAATCAAAAGAATTTGACATAACTTTTAATAATTTAACAAAAAACAATGCTGAACTTAATACTCTAAGGAAATTTACAAAGGATATAGATAATTCAAAAAAATCAATGATTAATTTGATAAAAATTAAAAATGGTTATGAAAAAGCTGTTTATACTGTATTAAATTATGACTTGGATGCAGAACTTTTAGAATCAAAAAAATACTGGGTTGAAAAATATAATCGTAAATTACCAGATCTACCAAAATCAGTTGATCAATTATCAAATTATGTAAGTGGACCAAAACAGTTGGATCAAATCTTATCTCAAATCGGTGTCGTTAAAAAAAAGATTGATGGGTTTAATATAAGTAGGGATTTGAATGTAGGACAATACATAGTTTCTACTGAAGGATGTGTCTGGCGATGGGACGGTTTGTTTTCAGAAAAAGAAACTGAGATTAGTAAGTGGTTCAGTCAAGCCCAAAAAATACGTGAATTAGAAAAGAATATTTTAACACTTAATAGTAAAATGTCAGAATGTGAGGAGAGTCTCGATAAAATTAAAAAACAAAAAAATGAATTAATAAATATTGATTTATTAAAATATAAAGATCAGCAAAATTTACAAAATAATTTAAATAAAGAAAATATCAAACTAGCTCAACAAAAAAACAAAGTATTGATCGAACAAGCATATATAGACAAATTAATTGAAAGACAGAACTTACTTTTTGATCATAAGAAAAAAGTTACCGAGGAAATATCTGATATTGAAAATAAACTAAAATTAGGTAAATCAAAACCGAATGAAAAAAATCAGACACAATTAACACTTGATAATCTTAAAGATCAGATAAAGAAAAAAAGGATATATATTAACCAAATAAACCAAAAAGTTTTGAGCATGGAGATACAATCAAACCATAATGCAAAAAGTTTAGAAGAAAATCTAAGTAGAGAAAAGGAATCAATAAGTCAGTTAGATAACTACGAAAAAAGAATTGCAAAACTTCGGCAAGAAAAACAAAACCTAGATGTTCAACCTGACAACTTTGATCAAAAAATTAACTCTATTATTGCTGAAATTAAAATGTTACAAAATAAAATTGATGAAAATAATAATTATATTGAACTTAATAATAATAAACAAAATCAAAATAATGAAAAAATTCGAAGGCTTAATAACGAAAAGAATCAAATTAATAATCAGAAAATTAGACTTGAAGAAAATACTCGTTTTCACAAAGATAAACTTAAAGAAATTGAGGAAAATATTAAAAAAAATTTTAGAATACACCCTACTCAAATGGAAAAAGAGTTTGATGGTGATAATAAAAATGGTTCTGAAACAAGAGATTTTATGGAGGTAGAAAGAGTTATTGAGGATTTAATAAATAAAAGAAACCAAATAGGACCAGTAAATTTAAGAGCTTATATCGAACAAAAAGAGGTAATTAAAGAATTAGAAGACATAATATCTGAAAGAGATGATATATTGCTTGCAATAAAAAAACTTAGAAAGGCTATCACTGAAATAAATCAAGAGGGAAAAAAAAGATTATTAAAAGCATTTGATAAAGTAAATGAAAATTTTTCTAATTTATTCAAAAAATTCTTTAGTGGAGGAAGTGCACATCTTGAATTAGTAAATTCTGATGATCCATTACAAACTGGAATCGAAATATATGCTAAACCTCCAGGAAAAAAACTTTCAAGTATAAGTTTGTTGTCTGGGGGTGAGAAAACACTTACTGCAATTTCTCTAATTTTTTCAATATTTCTTATTAAACCATCACCAATATGCATTCTTGATGAAGTAGACGCGGCTTTAGATGATGAAAATGTTGGAAAATTCTGTGAAATTCTGAATGAAATCAAAAATCAAACTAAAACAAAATTTCTAATCGTAACTCACCATAAAATTACAATGTCAATGGTAGATAAGATTTATGGAGTAACTATGAATCAAAAAGGGATATCAGACGTGGTTTCTGTGAGTTTTGATAATACTAGAGATTATCAAGAAGCAATTTAAAATGAATGATGAAAAAAAATCATTTCAACAAAGACTTGCTTCTCGTATAAAAAATAAAAAGAGTAAAAATTTAAAAAGTGAAAAAACCTCTAAACAGAATATCAGTGCACTGGGTCTTGGATTAAAACTGGCAACAGATTTTGTTGTAACTATTATTGTGGGTTGTTTGATTGGCCTAGGAATAGATAAAATGTTTGAAACTGAGCCTATCTTTTTTTTAATTTTTTTGTTTTTAGGTATTGCAGGAGCTTTTCTAAATATATATCGTACTGTTTTAAGTTTAAATAATAGGTGAATCTTGGCAAGTCCTTTAGCACAATTCGAAATTAAAGAAATAATTCCGATAGTTGTATCCAATTATAATATTTCATTAACAAACTCTTCATTAGCAATGATTTTTACAGCTATGATTATCTTGCTTTTTCTTTTTTTTGGTTTAAGAAATTTGAATATAATACCAAATAAATTTCAAGTAGCTGTTGAACTAAGCTATGAATTTATTGCTGGAATGATCAGGGATAATATTGGAAAAGAGGGACTCAAATATTTGCCCTTTGTAATGACGCTATTCCTCTTTATTCTAGTTGGTAATCTTTTCGGAATGTTGCCATACAGTTTTACGTGGACTAGTCACATTATAGTAACATTCGCAATTGCATTTTTTATTTTTTTATCCGTTACATTTATTGCTATTTATAAACATGGCCTGATAAAGTTTCTAGGATTCTTTGCCCCTGCAGGTGTTCCAAAACTTATGCTAATTTTGCTAATTCCAATTGAGATTATATCATACATATCAAGACCAATAAGTTTATCAGTAAGACTATTTGCAAATATGATGGCAGGACATACACTTCTAAAGGTAATTGGAGGGTTTGTATTTGTTCTTGCAGCTAACTCATATATTATAGGAGGTATTATTCCTTTAGCTTTTTTAATAGCACTTACAGGGCTTGAAATAGTAATTGCTTTTTTGCAAGCTTATGTATTTGCAATATTAACTTGTTTATACATCAATGATGCAATACATTTGCATTAGTTAATTATTTTTATAACTTTTAATTAGGAGAATTTTAAATGGATATTGAAGCAGCAAAACTTTTAGGAGCTGGTATTGCGGTTCTAGGAGTAATAGGTTCAGGTATCGGAATTGGGAATATTTTTGCAGCCTTTATTTCAGCCGTAGGAAGAAACCCTGGAGCTAGAGAACATGTATTTACGATGACAATGTTAGGATTCGCCCTAGTTGAAGCTTTAGCATTATTTGCACTAATTATTGCTTTATTACTATTATTTGTATTTTAGTATTTATGAAGTTAAGAAGAATCAATTTTTTTTTATTCATATTTATTTTCTATAAAAAACCTCTTTTATTATTGGCGGCTGATGAAAAAGGTGGCATGCCTCAACTTGATCCAAGCTCTTTTTCTTCACAAGTTTTTTGGTTAGTAGTTGTTTTTACTATTTTGTTTGTTCTAATTAATTCTTTTTTTATGCCAAGAATTATTAAAGTTCACGCAGAGCGAAGCAAAATTATAAATGAAAATATTAATATAGCTGAAAAAAATAATAAGGTTGTAGAAGACTTAAATAGTAGAATAGAAGAAAATATTTCGAGAGCTAAGATTGAGGCTGAAAAAATATTTAAGGTATCATACGAAAAAAATATGAATTTTTTTAATGGCGAGATAAAGGCTCAGATGAAAATATTTGAAGAAAGAGAAAAAAAAATATTGGCTGAGATAGCTGATAAGAAAGATGAAGTAGAAAAAAATCTTGAAGATTATTGTATTGCTTTATCCGATAATATTTTCAAAAATATACTTAAAAAAGATGAAAAGATTTCTAAAGAAAATTTTAAAAAATTAAAGGGAGATTTTCATGCCAACTAGCATACTTGAAGATTCAACCTTTTGGGTTGCATCATCATTTATTATTTTTATTTTGTTGACCATAAAACCTCTGAAAGAATTTTTTAACAATTCATTAGAAAATAAAATTAATTCAATAACAAAAGAAATAGATGAATCTTCAGATCTGAAGGATCAATCCATTAAACTTCTTGAAGAGATGAAAAAAAAACAAAAGGATTCAGATATTTTAGTAAATAAAATTATTGAGGATTCAAAAACTAATACAGTTCAGTATGAAAAAGAATTGAAACAAAGACTTAAATCTACACTTGAAAAGCGGGAAAAAAATTTTCAACAGAGAATAAACAACGAAATTTTTAAAGCTGAACAAGATATTAAAGAATTGATTATTTTAACATCCATATATGTTACTCAAAAAAGGATTGAAAAAAATATTAGCACTTCAGATAATAATAATATTATTTTAAATTCTTTAAAAAAAATAAATTTCTGATTATTTTTTATGGCGGTTCATACTGTACTAGAAGAAAATGAAATAAAAAGAATTTTAAGTTTATATGATGTTGGTGACCTGATTGATTATAAAGGTATAACTCAAGGAATCGAAAATACAAATTATTTTTTAAAGACTAGTAAAGAGAAATATATACTTACAATTTTTGAAAAAAGAGTAAATAATAGGGATTTGCCTTTCTATCTTGATCTTATGGATCATATAAAGTCACAAGGAATCAACTGTCCTAGATCGCTACTTAGTAATCAAAAAAAAAGATTACAATCCATAAAAAAAAAAAAATTAGCAATCTTTACTTTTATACATGGCAAGTGTCTTAAAAATTGGAATAAAGATATTTGTTACTCTGTTGGTAAAGAACTTGCTAAATTACATAAATTAAGTACAAATTTTCATAAAGAAAGAAATAACGACTTCAGCATTGATAAATGGGTGAGTATATTTGAAAAATTGAAAAAAAAAGTAGGAAATTTTTTTCCAAATACTGATTCAATAATTTCTAAGGAATTAAATTTTCTTAAAGAAAATTGGTTAAAAAATTTACCTAAAGGCATTATCCATGGAGATTTATTTCCTGATAATATACTCTTTAAAAATAATAAAATATCTGGAATTATAGATTTTTATTTTTCATGTACTGATTTTTTTATTTATGATTTAGCAATAACAATAAATGCTTGGTGTTTTAACAAAAATAAATTTCAACATCGTTTTTTTTCTTCATTAGTTAATGGCTATCAATCTGAAAGAAAACTAACAGAGCATGAGAAAAATAAATTAAATATATCCCTAAGGGGTGCAGCAATAAGATTTTTATTAACCAGGCTTTTAGATTTTTACAAAGAAGAAAAAAATTTTTTAAAAAAAGATCCATTAGATTTCTTAAATATTCTTTCTTTTCATACTCGTAATGATTTAAAATGTTAGAAAATAATACCATTAATATTTACACAGATGGTGCTTGCCTAGGGAATCCAGGCCCTGGTGGATGGGCATACCTATATTATCTAAATGATAAAAAGGTTTTTTCTTCAGGTGGTGAAAAAAATACAACTAATAATAGAATGGAATTAACAGCCGCTATAAAATCACTTCAAAATATATCAAATGCACACCAAGTCATTTTGCATACAGATAGTAAATATTTAATTAATGGGGCAAAAGATTGGTTAGAAAAGTGGAAGCTAAATAATTGGAAAAGTAGTTCAAATCAAAAAGTAAAAAATATTGATTTGTGGAAACAATTGGACGATCTTCTACAATCTCATAATGTTGATTGGACGTGGATAAAAGGTCATAGCGGAGACAAATTTAATGAAGAAGTAGACGAAATGGCAAGAAACGAAGCAAACCTTTTATAATTTTGAAATTACTTTTTCAGCTTTACTATTTAATAATCCAGCTCCATTTTCATCAAATATATGCGTAATAACAGAATTTTTGATAACCATTGCAAATCTAGATAATCTAATACCTAAACCAACAACAGATAAATCTATTTCAAATCCTGATTTTTCAAGAAAATTATGATCATAATCTGATAAAAAATCGATATTTTTTGCATCATTAGCATCTAACCATTTTTCAAGTACAAAAGGATCATTGACTGATATAAATATGATTTTCTGGATACCCTTACTTAAAAAATCATCTGACAACTTAACATATCCAGGTAAATGCTCCTCAGAACATGTTGGTGTAAACGCACCTGGAACTCCAATTAATAATACAGTTTTATCTTCAATTACATTTAAAAATTTAACTTTCTCAGGGCCATTTTCATTTATTTTATATACATCTACATTATCAATTTTATCATTAACTTTATATTTCATTGTTTTACCTCATTAATAGCTTCAATTATTTTTTTTTTTGACAATAATTCTCCTAAAACAATACCATCTTTATTTTTTGGTCCATAAACTATATTCAAAGGTATACCATACTTATCAAAACTTTTCATATAATTTTGAATTTCTATATTTTTGTTTGTCCAATCAGCTTTTAATAATTTTACATTATTTTCTTTAAAAAAAGATTTCATTTCTTTTTTGTCTAGCGTTGAAATTTTATTAATCTTACATGTAACACACCAATCAGCAGTTACATCAACAAAGACTATATTATTTTTTTCAATCATATCTTGTAAAATATTCTTCTCATATTTTAACCACATCTCGTCATTTTGATCTTTTTTTGGAAATATTACAAAACTAGAAATTAATAATAGTAAAATAGTTAAAATATTTTTACTTAACTGTAATTTTGAAATATAAAATCCAAGTCCTCCAAAAAGAATGAATATAAGATACAATACAGTTAGGTTATATTTCATTAAACTTAACAACCATAGTGCTGTTAGTAATACTAACATACCCAAAATATATTTCATTTTAATCATCCATAACCCAGGTTTAGGAAAAATATTTAGTGTGCTTGGTGCAACCATTATTAAAAAGTATGGAATACCAAACCCTAAACCTAATGCAGTAAATATGAAAATTGTATACAAATCATTCTGGGTGAAAGCAAAACTTATAGCAGTTCCTAAAAATGGTGCAGAACAAGGAGTTGCAAGAGCAGTTGAAATTATTCCAGTGAAGAAAGCAGAAATATATTTATTTTTGAAATCAACATTATTTAATTTATTAAATATTGATGGCATAAAAATCTCAAAAACTCCTATTAAATTGAGTGAAAAAAAAAATAGTATAAGCGAAAATATTAACAAGAATTCAGAACTCTGGAACTGTATACCCCATCCAACTTCATTACCTAACGTCCTTAATAGAATTATTACAATACCTAATAAAATAAATGAAAAAAGAATTCCTGCTGCTGTTGCTAATGAAGAAAATAAGATTTTATTTTTATCATCTTTATTTAGATTTATAAGTGAGTAAATCTTTAATGATAAAACAGGAAGAACACAAGGCATAAAATTCAAAATGACTCCACCAATAAATGCTATCATTAACATGAAAATTATAGATTGATGATTTTTTTTATTCCCAATATTAATATTAAAAATATTTGAGTTTCCACTAGTTTTATTGACTACAAGAATCTCTAATTTATCTTTCAATTCGAATTTACTATTAGAAACTAAGAGAATTTGTGAATTAAATTTTCCTTTAGGAATAATTCTATAATCAAATTCATAATTTTCAGAAAAAGTAAATATATCTAACTCTGAGTTTTTGCTATTAAAGTCATTTATTTTAATTTTAATCTTTTTTTTTCCTATATCTATTTCTTGAATATCAAAAAAACTATCTTGTTTAATTGGATTTTGATTGATAGCAACAGCTAAGATACTTTTTTTGTTCTCACTAATATTCCTTGGGTTATAGTCGATTACTTTTTTTTCATTTACAGGTATGCAAATATGCTTACAAACTAAATAATTTATATCTACTTCAGTTCTAAAATTTTGATTAGTATCTCTTAAATTTAACCTTATCGGAAAAATCACTTCATTCTCATATCCTATTGTCTCAATATCTGAATCAAAATATCTATTTGGTGAAGGGTACAAAATTTCGTGTTTTATAATATTTTTATTGTCAAAAAATTTTAGCGAAATAGTTTCTCCTGAGTCTCCAGGATTCTTCCAATAGGTCTTCCATCCAGGCAACATATTTATTTTAACACCAAAAAATAAGTCATTCTCAAATTTTAATAATTTTTCATTATTTAAGGTTGATAGACTACTATACTTATCTGTTGTAAGAATATCTAAATTAGCGTAAACAACATTCTTAATTAAAACTAGAAAAAAGGTCAGTATAAAAAATTTCTTCACAATAAAAGCTTAATTGATTAATTTGTTTAAAATTGTCATAATTATATAATGAAAAAGAAAAATTATCTTAAAGGAAATATAATTTGTGCATTACCTCAATTAAAGGATCTTTTTTTTACAAAAAGTTTAATATATTTAACCCATCATAATGATGAAGGTGCAATAGGAATAGTACTTAATTACAAAATCATGAATGTCTCTGGAGATGATCTTTTTGAAAAACTAAATATTGTAAGTAAAAATAAAAAAAAAAACTTCTCCCTTCACATAGGCGGGCCCCTTAGTCAAAATAATGGTTTTATACTTCACTCTAAGGAATACAAAAAAAAAGATACTATAAAAATTTCACAATCAGTAAACCTTACTTGTACTACAAAAATAATAGAAGATATTGCAAAAAATATAGGTCCAAAAAAATATTTTATTTCTCTTGGTTATGCAGGCTGGGGGCCTGGTCAACTTGAGGAAGAAATTATAAATAATAGCTGGATTAAAATTAAGGAAGAGCTTGATCTAATATTTGATGTAGAAGCTGAAAAAAAGTGGGATAAGGCTATAAAAATCACTGGAATTGACTTTTCAAAATTTTCCTCTTACTCAGGCAAAGCCTAGATATCTAAGTAGAATTTTTTGTAATAAATTCCTCCAGTTCCTTCATACTATTATTAATTACTGTATATTTTTCTTTTTTAGCCATAATTTTAATTAAATCAGAAGGTAATTTAAGATTTTTTTTAGTTGACTTTTTTACCGTCTCTAAAAACTTTGCGTGATGAGCAGTTGACAAAAAAATTATTTTTTCATTAATTTTATTATAAGTTCTTCCGACTTTAATACCAACTGCCGTGTGCGGATCAATTATAATTTTATTTTCAAAATAAATATCTTTAATTACATCTTGTGTTGTCTTGTCATTTATTTTACCTCCATAAAAATTTAATGAGATTTTTTTTAACATTTTTTTGCTTACAACAAATTTTCCTTCGTTTTCAAGTGATTGGTATAATTTACTTAGCTTTAAACTATTTCTATCAAGATAATAATCCATCAATCTTTCAAAATTACTTGATACCTGTATATCCATACTTGGACTCAAAGTTATTTTTGTCTTTTTTTTTTCCATACAACCAGAAGAAAAAAATCTAGTTAAAACATCATTAGAATTAGATGAGACGACTAATTTTTTAATAGGAAGCCCCATTAATTTTGCAACGAAGCCAGCATAAACATTTCCAAAATTTCCAGTAGGTATACTAAAAATAATTTGTTCACCTTTCTTACAAGTTTTTAGGTATGCCCAAAAATAGTAAACAATTTGACCCATAATTCTTACCCAATTAATAGAATTAATTGCTGCTAAGTTTAAAGATTTTCCTTTACTATTTTTTTGAAAAATTTTTTTTACAAGTGCTTGACAATCGTCAAAATCACCCTTTACAGCAATATTAAAAACATTACATTTGTCAATTGTAGTCATTTGTTTCCTCTGAATTTCACTAACTTTTTTGTAAGGAAAAAGAATGAATATTTTTATAGATTTGGATTTTGAGCAACCATGAATGGCTGCAGAACCCGTATCACCAGAAGTGGCACCAAGTATAACAAGTTGTTTTTTTTTCTTTTTGAGAATGTATTCGTATATATTCCCTAGTAGCTGAAGAGCAAAATCTTTAAAAGCATAAGTTGGTCCATTATAAAGATTAAGTATAAACTCGTTCTTTCTAAGTTTACTTAAATTAATAATTTCTTTCGAAGAAAAGTTTGAATAGGTATTCTGACAAATTTTTTGATAGTCTTTTAATGGAATTGATTTACCAATAAAATCTTTTGTGATTTTATAAGCTAATTCACTATATTCAAGTTCTCTAAAATCAGAAAAATCCTTATGATTAAAATGGGGGAATATTTCAGGAATATATAATCCACCATCAGTTGCTAATCCGTTAAGAACTACCTTCTCGAAACTAATTGAAGACTCTCCACCTCGCGTTGAGTAATATTTCATTTCTACTTTATTTTTCTGATATTAGCAGCTAAATAAACCCCAACAAGACCTATCGCAATTAAAAACCATGTTATGGCATATTGTAAATGGTTATTTCTAATGTATATCCTAGTTTGGTTTCCTAATGGATAACCGTTAGGGCCATCATTAGTTGCCTCCAAGTAAAAAGTATCCTTTAAGTTTAATTTGGTAAATTCTGACATTTTTAAAGGTTCGACAAAAAACCAAAAATTATTTTCAAAGTCATTATCTGGTTGAAATTTCCCCTTTTTACCAGGGAGTCTTATTACAGCTTCAAATTTTTGAGAATCATATATTTCGTGTTTTTTTCTTAGTTCTCTATTTTTCAGTTTTAGTGGAATCCAACCTCTGTCAAATATGATGTATTCACCGTTTACGAGTTCAAATGGAAGAAGAATATGATACCCATTATTTCCATTTTTACTTAAAGCTGGCATAAACATTTCTAATTCATTAATAAACTTCCCTTCAATTTTCACTCTCAGAAATTCGTTTTTTTCAGGATATTCAACATTCTTTAAAAAAACACTGTCCGATTCAAACATTTTAATTCTTTGTTCAATTAAATTTTCTTTCCACTCCAGCCTAATAATCTGCCAATAACTAAGTGAAAGTAAAATTAATAGAGCAACAAGTGAAACAAAAGTTGAAAAGACTTTAGGTTCAAAAATGTACTTATGCTTATTAAAACTAAAATACATTATTAAAATTTAAACGGACACCCACCAGTATACAAATGCAAACAAAAATAACCATACGACATCAACAAAGTGCCAATACCATGCTGCAAATTCAAAACCGAGATGTTTTTCGGGTTTAAAATGTCCGGAAAGCCCCCTTATAAAACAAACAAGTAAGAAAATAGAACCAATTATTACATGTGCACCATGAAACCCTGTTGCCATATAGAAAGTGGAAGGATAAATACCTTCATCAATTTTAAAATCAGCAACCATGTATTCATAAGCCTGAAAACCAGTAAAAATAAAACCAAGCATTATAGTTAAAAAAAGAAAAATTAAAAAATTTTTTCTGTCATTGTTTCTTAATGCGTGATGCGCCCAAGTAACAGTTCCACCAGATGCTAATAGAATCAATGTATTTAATAAAGGAATACCGAATGGCTCAATTAATTTGATATCCTCAGGAGGGAAAATACCGTTTATGGCATCCATTCTTCCGGTCAATTCCGGACTATCTGCACCTGGGTATAATGCTACATCAAAAAATGCCCAAAACCAAGCTGCAAAAAACATTACCTCAGAAGCTATAAATAATAGCATGCCATATCTTAAACCAATTTGAACAACCTGATTATGAAAACCTCCTTTTTCAGACTCATTTACGACGTCCCTCCACCAAAGAATACTTGCTAGTGTAACTGCACCAGCGCCTATAAAGAATAACAATGAACCCTCTTCATTCATTGCCATTATTGCCCCCCATGCCATTAGCAAACATGCCATTGATGTAACTAAAGGCCATGGACTAGGGTCAACTAAGTGATAAGGATGTTTATTATCTGAACTCATATTTAATTCTTATTATTTTTAATATACATAGTATACGAAAGTGTCAATTCATCAATAGATTTGATATTTTTGTCACTAACAATTTCTGGATCTATGAAAAAAGATACTGGCATTTCTACTTCTTGACCAGGTTGAAAAATCTGTTCCTCAAAACAAAAACATTCTATCTTATTGAAATACTGACCCACTGTAAGTGGTGTAACATTAAATGTAGCTGTACCAATAACTTCTTTATCTGACAAATTTTTAGCTTTGTAGAAAACGAGTTTATTTTCCCCAATTTTAGTTTCTATTTTTCTTGATATTGGTTCAAAAATCAATGGTGACGGTTTCTCAACAGACGAGTCAAGTCTTACATAAATAACTTTATCCAATATAGTAGGGTTATTCTTACTACTAATCATTGGCGTACCAGCAAAACCGGTAACTTGACAGAATAATTTATATAGTGGTACTGATGCATAGCTTAGTCCTATCATAAATAATACAAAGGATACTAGATATATGACTTGTATTTTTAAATTCTTTTTTTTAAGCATAAAATTTTAACTTACAACTTTATAATTGTTATTAAATAAAACAGTACTACGAGAGAAAACAAGGCTAGTCCTAGTACGATATTTTTTTTTTTGTGTTTATCCATTTTTTTAACCTTAAGTAAGTTTTTCTACAACTAAAATTATGAAGTAAAAATACAAATATAATATGCTAAACTTAAAGAGCTCAGAGGCTTTTTTTTCTGTATTATTGTTATCACAAACTAATATTCTGTAAGAAAACAAAAGAAAAATTAAATTTATTAGTATACCAAACACTAAGAACTGTTCTTTAGCGAAACCATAGTAGTAAGGTAACAAAGATACAAAGAAAAGTATCAAGGAGTATATTAAAATTTGTTGTTTGGTTTCTTTTTGACCTTTCACTACAGGTAGCATTGGAATATTTGCTTTAGAATATTCTACGTCTTTGTATAAAGACAAAGCCCAAAAATGAGGTGGTGTCCAGAAAAAAATAGTTAAAAATAATAACATTGGATACAGGCTTAACTCTCCAGTAACACAAACCCAACCAATTACCGGTGGGAATGCTCCTGCTGCACCCCCAATTACAATATTATGATGTGTCCTCCTTTTCAGCCATATAGTGTAAATTAATATGTAGAAAATTATTGATGATGCTAAAAGAAAGGCAGCAAAATAATTTGTTGCTAAACCAAGTAATAATACTGACAACAAACCTAAAACAACTCCAAAACCCAAAGCATTATTTGAAAATATTGCTCCTCTTGGTACCGGTCTATTTTTTGTTCTATTCATTAAAGAATCAATATCTTTATCGTACCACATGTTTATTGCACCAGACGCTCCAGCGCCCATAGAGATGCAAATAATCGCAACAAACGATAAAAACGGATGTATATTACCCGGAGCTAATATCAAACCACAAATCGAGCTAAAGATAGCCAAGATCATTACTCTTGGTTTGAGTAAACTAATATAGTCTTCTACAGAACTATCTTCTTTTCTGAATTCATCGGTATTATTTAAAGAATCAACTTTCATGATCCTTAACCAAAACCATTATTTAATCCTTGGCAATTCATCAAACGAATGAAAAGGAGGTGGAGAGCTTAACTTCCACTCGAGCGTTGTTGCCCCTTTACCCCACGGATTATCTTGAGCTTTTCTGGATTTTACAAAAGCCTCTATAACAACAAACACAAAGAAAAACGCTGAAAAAACAGATATGTAAGCTCCATAACTTGCAACTGCATTCCAGCCGGCGAATGCGTCTGGATAATCAGGTATTCTTCTTGGCATTCCAGCTAATCCAGAAAAATGCATAGGAAAGAAGGTTACATTTACACCAATAAAAGTAATCCAAAAATGAATTTTTCCAAGTAATTCATTATATTCTCTTCCAGACATTTTACTAAACCAGTAATAAAATCCAGCATAAATTGAGAATAATGCTCCCATGGACATTACGTAATGAAAATGTGCTACTACATAATATGTATCATGAAGTGCAACATCTATACCGGTGTTTGCCAATACAACACCTGTTACACCTCCTAAGGTAAACAAAAATATCATTGCTATCGCAAACAACATAGGGGTTTTAAATTCAATAGATCCTCCCCACATCGTTGCAATCCAACTAAATATTTTTATTCCAGTAGGAACAGCTATAACCATTGTTGCTGCTAAAAAGTAAGCACGAGTATCAACATCTAAACCAGTAGTATACATATGGTGAGCCCATACAACAAACCCAACAACCCCTATCGCCGCCATTGCGTAGGCCATACCCAAATAACCAAATATCGGTTTTTTTGAAAATGTTGAAATAATATGACTAATCATTCCAAATCCCGGAAGAATTAAAATATAAACTTCGGGATGACCAAAAAACCAAAACAAATGTTGGAATAAAACAGGGTCACCTCCAAGTTCAGGATTGAAAAAGGCAGTTCCAAAATTTCTGTCGGTTAACATCATAGTTATAGCTCCGGCTAAAACTGGAAGAGAAAGAAGCAATAGGAATGCTGTGATTAATATAGACCAAGCAAAAAGTGGCATTTTGTGCATTGTCATTCCTGGAGCTCTCATATTAAAGATTGTAGTAATGAAGTTTATAGCACCTAAAATAGAGGAAGCTCCGGCAAGATGCATAGATAAAATAACCATATCTACAGCTGGGCCTCCATGACCCGAAGTAGAAAGCGGTGCATACATTGTCCAACCAGGACCAGCCCCATCACCTACGAAACCAGACCCAATTAACAAAATTATGGATGGAACTAATAGCCAAAAACTTAAATTATTCATTCTTGGAAAGGCCATATCTGGAGCACCAATAAGAAGTGGAACAAAATAGTTTCCAAAACCGCCTACCATGGCAGGCATTATCATAAAGAATATCATAAGGAGGCCATGAGAAGTAATCCAAACATTGTATCTCTGATAATCATCACCCAGCAACTGCATCCCAGGTTCAGCTAATTCCATTCGAATGAGCAAAGAAAAAATCCCTCCAATTAAACCAGCTATTATGGCAAAGATAATGTAAAGAACACCAATGTCTTTATGGTTAGTTGAAAAAAGATATCTCTTAAAAAAAGATGGTGCATGATCAGACATAATATAAACTCCTTAAAAAATTATTTCGCTGCGATATTGTCATTCTTAAATTTATCATTTGCAAACTCAGTTTTAGCAACTTCAAGCCACTCAGCAAATTCTTGCTCGGTTACAGCTTTTACTGAAATTGGCATAAAGCCATGACCATAACCACACAATTCGGAACATTGCCCATAATACATGCCTGGCTCTTTGACATTAAAATATGTTTCATTTAACCTACCTGGAATGGCATCAGTCTTAACACCAAAAGACGGCATAGCCCATGAATGAATAACACCAGTAGGATCACTAGTAATAAGCAACTTTATATTTTTATTAACTGGAACAACAAGAGGGTTATCAGTTGCTAATAATCTGGGCTGACCTTCGCTTAGCTCCTCGTCGGTCAACATAATTGCATCAAACTCAATATTTTCGTGATCAGGATATTGATAACTCCAATACCAAGTATAACCAGTTGCTTTAATAGTCATATCAATATTTGAAAAATCATTTTGTTTGTAAAGCAATCTAAACGATGGAATTGCAATAACAACAAGTAAAAGAACTGGTATTAGTGTCCATGCTACTTCAAGAAGTGAATTATGAGTTGTTTTGCTAGGTTTTTTATTTGCTTTTGCACTGAATTTTACACATACATAAGCGAGTAATACGAATACAAAAACAGTAATAAATGTTATAATCCAGAAAACTAAATCATGAAGGCTAATTAGTTCCTCCATTAAAGGTGAGGCTGGTTCTTGAAAACTCAACTGCCATTTTTCTGGTTGTCCCCCAGCGTAAACTAATACAGGGAAAAGTAAAAACGATAAAAATCTAAACAATTTCCTAAATCCTTTATTGTAAATTAACCAAATACATTCTAAATTATAATTAATATAATTAATAATAATAAAAAAACAATTGTAGCTTATTAAAAAAATTGTTTTTTTACTATAAATAAATATTTTTATAAATACAAAAATGGAATCATTAGATAACAATTTAGACCCAAGACTATTAAGCTCGCTTGTTGATAAAACTGTATCTAACTATGATGATGGTGAATTGTTTATTGAAAAGATGGTTTCTGAAAACTTTTCTTATGACAATAACAAACTAAAAACCGCTAGTTTTGATACTGAGCAAGGATTTGGGCTGAGAGTTATTAATGGAGATAAAACAGGTTTTTCCCATAGTACCGATTTAAATATAGATTCAATAAAAAATTCAGTAAAGGCTGTCAAATCAGTTGAATCTGGCAAAAATATTTTTCTTGCTTTACCAAAGCAAACAAATAAAAAACTATATTCAGATTCAAATCCTATTGAATTAAAAGAATTTAAGTCTAAAATCTCTTTATTGGAAAAAATAAATGCTTATGCAAGAAAACTTGATAATAAAGTTAGCCAGGTTTCAATAACACTTGCTGGCAATTATCAAAAAGTGCAAATCTATAAAATACATGGCCAGATTTACACAGACTCAAGACCTTTAGTTAGACTAAATGTTAGCGTAACTGTAAAAAATAAAAATAAAATTGAAACTGGTTCTTATGGGTTCGGGGGAAGAGATATGTATTCATTAATATTTAAGAATGACTCTTGGAAAAACGCTGTAAGTACTGCATATCAACAAGCACTCATTCGATTAGAAGCTAAAGCTGCGCCTGCTGGAGAACAAACCGTTGTTCTAGGTTGTGGATGGCCTGGAATATTATTGCATGAAGCTGTAGGACATGGATTGGAGGGTGATTTTAATAGAAAAAAAACATCTGCATTCCACAACTTGGTGAATAGTAAGGTTGCTTCCGATCAAATTACAATTGTTGATGACGGTACACTTTTAAAGAAAAGAGGTTCACTAAGTATTGATGATGAAGGTACACCTACACAAAATACAGTGCTTATTGAAAACGGTATTTTAAAAAATTTTATGCAAGATAGGTTAAATGCTAGGCTGATGGGGAAAACACCTACAGGAAATGGGAGAAGAGAGAGTTTTAGCAGTATACCGATGCCAAGAATGACAAACACTTACATGATAAACGGTAATTATCACCCTGATGAGCTTATAAAATCTACAAAAAAAGGTGTTTATGCAACCCAGTTTAGTGGTGGACAAGTTGATATTACTTCAGGAAAATTTGTCTTTAGCGCATCAGAAGCCTATGAAATTAAAAATGGTAAAATAGGAAAACCTCTTAAAGGAGCAACATTAATAGGAAATGGTCCTGAAATCCTTAAAAAAGTTTCTATGGTTGCAAACAATATGCAAATAGATAATGGTATTGGCACATGTGGTAAAGATGGTCAAAGAGTGCCTGTAGGGGTTGGTCAACCTAGTCTCAAAATAGACAATCTCACAGTTGGTGGTACTGTTTAGTCAAGTTTTTTGTGAATCTTATCAAAGTTCTCTTTTTCAAATTCGATAAAATTATTGATCATTAACCTCCAAATTTTTTCTATTAGTTCAGGTGAGATTGACTTTAATTCAGATTTCTTCCTAAGTTTACTTATTATGTACTCTATTCTAACTTCATCAATTATTTGTTCCTTTGTCTTATGTTTTACAGCCTCTATAACAAGATCTTGTCTTTTAAAAATCAGATTTAAAATATCTTCATCAATCTTATCAATTTGAACCCTTACCTCTTGAATTGATTTAAATTTTTTTTTCATCAGTTTTCCTCAAACTATTTGCCGAAATAATTTTCTTTGTAAATAAAATCAACATTTTTTCCCCACACATCATAATACATTTTTTTCCAAATTTCTGCTTGTGATTCACCTTTATCTAAAATTTCAAATAGTGGATCTAAAAAAATTGACTCATTCTTGTTAGAATTTTTTATATCCCTTCGGTCTAAACCCTTTTTTGATTTATTTAAAAGCTCTTTGATAAAAACTTTTAAACTTTTTCCGCCTGGGGTTTTAGCTTGCAAACCAACACTTGCTACATCATCATAAAATTTTACTATCTGACTAATATCCCATTTAGTAACAATATCAGACAACTCATCAAGGTTTTTTTGATCATACAATAAACCAACCCAAAATGCTGGGAGTGCACAAACATTTGACCATGGGCCTCCATCAGCCCCTCTAAATTCTAAATATTTTTTTAGCCTTACTTCAGGAAAAATCGTTGTTAAATGATCTTCCCAATCTTTCATTGAAATTTGGAATGATTCAAAAGGTTTTTTTTGATTTATGAAATCTCTAAATGAACACCCAGAAAAGTCATAATAATGTTCGTTTCTTTTTATAAAATACATTGGTACTGATAATGCATAATCAACATAACTTTCAAAAGAAAAACTTTCATCAAATACCATAGGAAGCACACCACACCTGTCTTTATCTGTATTTTTCCATACCCAAGATCTATAACTTAAAAATTTTGATAATTTTCCTGAAAAAAAAGGAGAATTTGCATATAAAGCAATAACCGCAGGTTGAATCGCTAAACTGACTCTGAATTTGTTTTTCATATCAATTTCTGACTCATAGTCCAAGTTTGCTTGAATTGTTGTAGTTCTATGCATCATATCAAGGCCGTGCTTACCTCTTTTTGTCATATAATTTTTCATAATTTTATATCTTGCCTTGGGTACTGTTTCAATATCATCAAGATCCCATTTTGGTAAAAACCCAATCCCCATGTAATCAATATCTAAAGGATCTGAAACCAAACTAAGTTCACTGTGATGAGAGTTAACCTCTCTGCACGTCTCAAAAAGGTTACATAAAGGTGCTCCCGATAATTCAATTTGTCCCCCAGGTTCCAGAGAAATACTAGATAAATTTTTCTTTAAACCAATTATTAAGTCATTTTCTGTAACTTTTGTCCAACCAAATTTCTCTTCAAGTGATCTAAAAATAACTTGAATATCTTGGAACTTTATTGGTTGTAGATTTTTTTTTCGAAAACCAAATTTCTCATGTTCAGTTCCAATTTTCCAACTTTCCTTTTTTTTACAACCACTTTCAAAAAATTTAATTAATTTCTCTTTCGTAATATCAGAATTATTCATTGATTATCTCCATTTGCATTGCTCTTAGGCAAGATAGTGAAAAAATAGCTGCTGTATCTGCCTTTAGAACACGAGCACCGAGGGAAACTTTTCTGCAATTATCTAAATTCGAGAAAATATCTCTCTCATTTTTTGACCAGCCACCGACTGGACCAATAAGAATTGCAAATTTCTTTCCCTTGATCTCTTTCAATGAGTGAGATATTGGATTTGTAATGTTTTTCTCATCACACAAAATAATTGCCCTGTCATTACTTATAACTTCAAAAAAATTTTTTATTTCTAAAATCTCCATAATCTCGGGTATAATTAAACCATTTGATTGCTCAACAGATTCTATTGCTATTTTTTGTAATCTGTCTCTTTTAAATTTGTGCTTATGAGAAAATTCTGTAATTAGAGGAAAAATTTTTTTTACACCAATTTCAGAAACTTTTTCAATAAGAAAATTTACATTTTTTGGTTTTACTAAAGAAAAACATACCCAAATATCTTGTGTATCCGACTCTTGTTTTCTAACACATTCTTCTGGTACTAAACTATTTTTATAAAATTTTGCTGTCCATTCGCCAGAAGATGGATTGAAAATAAAAAAATTTTGATTGTTTCGAACTTTCATTACATTTTTTAAGTAATGAATTTTATCCTTAGAAATTTTTATTTCGACGCTTTTGGTAATTTCTGATTCAACGTATAATCTGATATTAGACATAAATTCTTATAATTTAACCTTTTGAAATGTACAAACAATTTATAAATAAATTTAAACTTTTCATAGAACTAGGCAGATATAATAAACTTTACGGTGCCTTTCTATTAATGTGGCCATGTTACTGGGGCAGCTTAATCAATCATCCATTTGATTTAATTGTCGCTAAAAATTTAACTTTGTTTTTTTTAGGTTCAATTGTGATGAGAGGAGCTGGATGTACAATCAATGATTTGATAGATGCTCCTTTAGATCTTAAAGTAAAAAGAACAAGAAACAGACCTCTTGCATCAGGGGTATTATCAAAAAAACAAGCTGTATATTTCTTAATCATTCAATTATTTTTTGGATTATTAATTGTTATTAACTTTGATTTTTACACTATTCTGATAAGTTTCTTTATTATTCCTTTTGTATTTTTTTACCCGCTTGTAAAAAAAATTTCAAATTATCCTCAGCTTTTTTTGGGTATAGTTTTTAATTGGGGAGCAATAATATCCTATTATGCCTTACACCAGTCAATTACAATAGGTTTGTTAAGTTTATATTTTGCAGGTGTATTCCTCACATTAGGGTATGATACTATATATGCTTTTCAAGATATAGAAGATGATACTAAGCATGACATAGGTTCGATAGCAAAAAAAATTAAAAACTACCCAAAGCCAATGCTAACTTTTTTTTATATGATAAGCACTAGCCTTTTTATAGTAAGTTTTTATCTTTTTGGAATTAATAAATACTTTTTTTTTTTTATAACTATTCTCATCATTTTTCACTTTTTTAATCAAATTAAAAATTTTGATTTGAAAAGAAAAGATGGTTTTTTAAAAATTTTTATATCAAATGTTGGTCTTGGAGGAGCGATTTCGTTTTGTTTATTACTCCACAGTATTTATTACTTTTGAATTATCGTAAATCGATAAAAACAATTGTCAACGTTTTGCCATGAATGATAATCCCATTTTTGTCTAGCTTCTGAATATTCTTTAAATGGACCATATTTTTCTAACTTTTGTCCTTCAGCTAACTCCTTAAATTTTGTATCTTTATAAATACCACCAACTACCCAAAAACTCATTGTTTACAATTATCCTTTTAACCTTAGTAATTTTTATATATATACATAATATCATTTTAATTAGATTAAGTGTAATGAATAAGAATTTTGTACTAGATATTATTAAAAAGTTAAAAAATAAAGGTTGTGATCAATGCGATGTATTCCTTATTGACAGTTTATCTATGTCATCCACACAAAGATTGGGTAAATTGGAAAAGAATGAAAGATCAAATAGTTTAGAAATTGGGTTAAGAGCAATAATAGGTAAAAAACAGTCCATAATTTCTTCAACAGATATAAGTGAAAGAAATATTAATAAATTAATATCAAAAGTTTTTGAGATGGCTACCTTTGTTCCTGAAAATCAACATTGTGGTCTTGCTAATGAAAATCAAGTCTATTCATTTAGTAAAAAAGATCAACTTAAGCTTGAAGTTTTTGATAAAGAAACACCAACATTTGAAAAACTAAGTAAAACTGCTTCAATACTTGAAAACAGTGCTCTTAATAATAAAAAAATTACCAATTCGGAAGGTGCAGAAGTTTCTTGGACTAAGCTTAAATGCATTTTGGCTGGTTCAAACGGAGTATTTCAAGAATATGAAAAAACTGTTTCTAGTTTTATTTTGTCAGTTTTAGCCGGTGAAGGTAAAAATATGGAAAAAGAATATGACTACAAATCAAAAATTTTTTTTTCAGAACTTGGTGACTTTAGTTCGATTGGAAAAAAATGTGCAACTAGAGCAATTAAAAAGCTTGGTTCTAGAAAAATTAAAACTTGCAAAACAGATGTATTATTTGACTCTAGGGTTTCATCCAGTTTGATTAATAATTTAGCGTCTGCAGCAAATTCTAGTCTAATCAGTAAAGGAACTAGTTTTTTAAAAAACAAGATTGGGAAAAAGGTTTTTAATTCTTCAATTAATATTATTGATAATCCTCTTATGAAGAAAAACTTAAAATCTAAAATTATGGATTGTGAGGGCATTAAATCAGAGAAAAAACACTTGGTTGAAGATGGAGTGCTAAGATTTTTCTTTAATAATCTGGACTATTCGAGACAACTAAATCAAGAAACTACAGGCCATGCATCTAGAGCTGCTTCATCACTTCCTAGTCCTTCTCCTTCTAACCTATATCTTGACAAAGGCTCTGATACTAAAAAAGATGTTATTAAATCACTAAAAAAAGGGTTTCTAGTGACTGATCTAATGGGTAGTTCAATTAATATTTCTAATGGCGATTACTCTAGAGGAGCAAGTGGTTTTTGGATTGAAAATGGTGAAATAGCTTATCCAGTATCAGAAGTTACAATTGCAGGAAATCTTCTTGATATTTTTCAAAATCTTTTACCTTGCACTGATTTAGAATTTAACTATTCTACTAATGCTCCATCTTGCCTAGTTAATAATCTAACTGTTGCCGGGGTTTAAAACGTGGCCCTGCTTGATGATGAACTCGTAAACCTTTCATTCAAAGCAATCAAGAAAGCTGGTGAAATAGCATTAGAGTATAGCAAAAAGGATATTACATTCGAATATAAATCTAAAAATCAGCCGGTAACTAAAGCAGACCTAGAAATTAATAACTTTTTAAAAAAATTTTTTCAAGATCATACACCAATGTTTGGATGGATTTCTGAAGAGTCAGTTGATAATAAATCTAGATTTAAAAATGATTTATTTTGGTGTGTTGACCCTATTGACGGAACTAGATCTTTTATAAATAAAAAACCTGAATATAGTATATCTATAGCCCTAGTTGACAGGAATAAGCCAATTTTTGGGATAGTTTATAATCCAAGTACTAATGAAAATTTTTATGCCATTAAAAATAAGGGAGCCTTTTGCAATGAGAAAAAAATTACTGTAGGTGAAACTAACGAACTAGAATGTGCAACAATTGCTATTAGTAGTTCCGAGTCTGACAAATTAGAAAAAAAAAAATTGCAAATTAAAGATATTGAAAAGATTGGTTCAATAGCATATAAGATAGCGCTAGTAGCAAAAGGTAAAATTGATGCAACTTTGAGCTTTACTAGAAAAAGTGATTGGGATATAGCTGCAGCATCTCTAATCCTACAGGAAGCAGGTGGAAAGATCTCACTTATTAACGGCGACGAAATTAGTTATAATACACAAAATTTAAAAATTCCTTCATTAATTTCAGCAAATAAAATCATTCATAAAAAATTCTGTGATATAATACGTAATTAATAAAAGGAAAGTATTTAATTTGTCCAAAGCTAATAATAAACCTTCTAAAGAAACAACCAAATATCTTCTGAAAAGACTAGTAAGTAACTACGTCAAAAAACATTTTTCAAAATTATTTTTAGCTTTCTTATGCATGGTAATTGTTGCTTCCGCAACTGCGATTAATGCCTGGATGATGCAACCAGTTCTAGATGATATTTTTTTAAACAAAAATTTGAAAATGTTAATGATTCTTCCAATTGCGATACTTTTAATTGCAATTTTTAAAGGAATGGCAGCGTATTTTCAGTCAATTTTAATGAATTTTATAGGTTTTAGAATCGTAGCTGATGTTCAATCTGAAATGCTTAATTCATTATTAAGAAGTGATTTAAGTTTTTTTGACTCAACAAATTCAGGAACACTTGTTTCAAGATTTTTAGCTGATGTAGGTTCATTAACAAGAGGTGTTCACACAGTTTTAACAAATATTGTAAAAGATATACTGACAGTTATTTTCTTAGTTTCGGTTATGTTTTACCACGATTGGAAACTTGCGGTATTTGCATTTATTGTGTTCCCAATCTCTATATTTCCAATTGTAAGAATTGGAAAGAGAATTCGAAAAATCTCTACTCAAACTCAAGAAAGTTTTGGCGATTTAAGTTCAAAGTTATCACAACTTTTTATGGGAATAAAAACAGTCAAATCGTTTAATATGGAAAATTATGAAAAAAAAAACATCGGTAATACTATAGAGGGTATTTTTTTTCTTACATACAAAGCTAACAAAATTAGTTCAATTGCTAGGCCACTCATGGAAACACTTGGCGGTATTGCAGTTGCAGGTATTATATGGGTTGGGGGTAGTCAAGTTGTTGCCGGAGAAACAACGCCAGGTACTTTTTTTTCATTTATGACAGCTCTTATTATGGCCTACCAACCAGTAAAATCTCTTGCTGGTCTAAACGCCACGTTACAAAATGCTATGGCAGCAGCACAAAGAGTTTTTTTTATAATAGATAATAAAACTAATATTCTTGATAAAGGTGATAAAGACATAGGTATTTTGGATTCTCAAAAAATTAAAACAATTTACTTAAAAGATATAAATTTTAGATATACTTCATCTAAAAGACTTATTTTGAAAAATATTTCAATCATGTTTGAACATGCAAAAAAAACTGCAATAGTTGGTCCTTCAGGTGCAGGTAAAACATCTTTATTGAATCTTTTACCTCGTTTTTATGACTTACAAAAAGGTGAAATTTTAATTAATGATACAAATATAAAAAAATTTAGTCTGAAGGATTTGAGGAATTTGTTTTCACTAGTAAGCCAAGATGTAGTTTTATTTGATAATACAATCAAATACAATATTCAGTATGGTTCTCCTAATAAAAAATTAGCTGCAATAATTAGTGCATCAAAGAAAGCTGGTTGTCATGGTTTTATTTCAAAATTACCAAATGGATATGAAACAGAAATTGGAGAGAATGGTGTCATGCTTTCTGGTGGTCAAAGACAGAGGTTATCAATTGCAAGAGCATTTTTGAAAAATGCACCATTTCTTTTACTTGATGAAGCAACTTCTTCTCTTGATACTGAATCAGAATCAAAAATTCAGATCGCCCTGGATAAATTGATGATTGGTAAAACAGTCCTTATTATCGCCCACAGATTATCTACCGTGAAAAATTCTGATCAAATTATAGTAATGAATAATGGATTAATTGTGGATAAAGGCTCTCATTCAAAACTTATAAAAACATCAATTTTATATAAAACACTCTACAAAAATCAACTGAGGTAAAGTTGATGATTTTTAAAAAGTTTTTAAGATTACAATTAATACAAAGTTTTTTATCCTGGATAATTTCCGTGTATATAAAAATTTGCTACCATAGCTCTATTTGGTTAGTAAAAGATTACTATAGAGTAGAAAAATTAGTTTCAAAAAAAAAAAGAATTATCATTTGTTTTTGGCACGGAAACTTATTAATGACACCTCTTTGTTGGAACTTCAACAAACAATTTTATATGCTTATATCTTCACATCCAGACGGAAGGCTTATTTCAAAAGCAGTTTCATATTTTCAAATCAAAACAATTTCTGGATCATCATCAAAAAATAAATTAAGTTCTACAAAAAAAATACTTAAATTAATAAGTGAAAATAAAGTAATTGGAATTACACCAGATGGTCCTAGGGGGCCGAGAATGGTTGTTAAAAAAGGTATTTCATCTCTAGCAAAATCTACTAATGCTGTTATTTTGCCACTAAGCGTGGGTGCTAAATTTAAAAAAAATATTAAATCTTGGGATAGATTCGCTTTTGTATTTCCATTTAATAAGTTTGGAATAGTTTGGGGTAATCCAATTTTTTGGGATGGTAATAAAACATTTGAGAGTCACTCAAAAGAAATTCAGAATGAATTAAAGAGGATCACAAAACTTTCCGAAACATTTGTAAATTGATATGTTAATTAATCTGTATTCCTTATTTTCAAATATACTGTATCTACCAATAGTACTATTCTTTATATTGAGATTGTTTTTATCAAAAGAAACATTGAGAAGTTTAAATGAAAAATTTGGTTCTTATAAAAAAATAAAACCTCATAGAAAAATTATATGGATTAATGCAGTTAGTATTGGCGAGTCACTGTCTGTACTCCCTATAGTTAAAATGATCTCAAAAAAATATCCAGATCATAAAATACTTATTACAACCAGTACGTTAACTTCAGCTTATATAGTAAAGAAGAGATTTCCAAAAAAAATTATTCATCAGTTTACACCTATTGATATTCAGTTTGTAGTAAGAAGATTTTTTAACCATTGGAAACCAGATATTGGTTTCTTTTTAGAGTCAGAATTTTGGCCTAATTTGTTAAATGAATCAAAAAAAAGAAAGCTTAAACTTATTTCATTAAATTCAAGAATCTCTAAAAAAACTTTCAATCATTGGTCAAAATTTCCGAATACTGCAATAAGTTTACTAAGTAGTTTTAAAATCTGCTTTGCTCAAGACGTAACTACTGAAAACAGACTCAGAATGATCGGAGTAAAGGAAGTTTTAAATTACGGAAATATAAAATTTCTTTCGAAAAAGCTTCCTTTCAACAAAAAAAACTATGAGATTTTCAAAAAAAATCTTAAAGAAAAAGAAATAATTCTTTTAGCTAGTAGTCATCCTGGTGAAGAAGATAAAATTATTGAAGAATTTAAAATCCTGAAAAAACAAAAAAAAAATTTATTTCTTATTGTAGTTCCAAGACACCCCGAAAGATCTGGAAAGATTGAATATTTTTTTAAATCTAATAATTTAAATTTTTCTAAAAGGTCAAGCTCAAATTATATCTCAACAAACAAAGATTGTTTAATAGTAGATACTTTTGGGGAGTTGGGATTATTCTACAATCTTTCAAAAATAGTTATTATGGGTGGATCTTTTATTCCTCATGGAGGACAAAATCCAATTGAAGCTTCTCATTTTAATTGCTGTATAATAATTGGTCCACATTATGAAAATTTTTACGACATAGTTGAAAGCTACAAAGAAAAGCAAGGAATCATTCAAGTTAAAAATTTCAATGAGTTGTCAATGACAATTAAAGATCTATTAAATAATCCAAATAAAAGGCAAATTTTTATTAAAAAAAACAATGTAGTACGAAATCATGAAAAAAAAAAGGTTGAAAAAATTTGGAGTAAAATAGATAAAATAATCGAGAAATTATGAATTTTTTATCACCTAAATTCTGGTATACTGGAAATACAATCAGAAGTATTCTGCTTTATCCATTATCAAACATCTATCATTTCTTGTTCTTACTTATAAGAGCAGTAAAGAATGAAAAAAAAATCGCTATTCCAGTGATTTGTGTTGGAAATATTGTTTTAGGAGGAAGTGGTAAAACACCTATTGTTATGTATCTAAGAAGAATTTTAGTTCATAAATTTAAAAAAATATTTGTTCTCATGAGAGCATTTAATTCACCACAGAAAAAATGCTGTATTTTAAGCACAATGCACTCTGTTAAAGATGTTGGTGATGAGCCACTTTTGCATTTCAAACAAGGGCCTGTTTGTGTTTCAAATAATAGAATAAAAGGTGCTGATTTATGTATCAAAAATGAAGCTGATTTAATTATATTAGATGATGGTTTTCAAAGTAAACATTTATATAAAGATTTAAATTTTCTTGTCATTGATGGTAATCAAAAATTTGGCAACAAAAAGATCTTTCCTGCTGGCCCTTTAAGAGAAAGTATTAATTCAGCTTTTAAAAGAACGAACGCAATCATCTTAATTGATTTTGTAAACAAAAATGATGGTTTCTTTAAAAATTATAAAATTCCATATTTTTATGCTTATAAAAAGTTAAAATTAGATAAATTAAGGTCAAACAAAATAATTGCTTTTTGTGGTTTAGGCTATCCTGATAATTTTTTTAAACACCTAAGAGAATTAAATCTTATACTTCATAAAAAATTCATTTTTGGTGATCATCATATTTATAAAAAAAAAGAAATAGAAGAAATGATTTCAATGTCAAAAAAACTCAAAATTGATTTGGTAACAACAGAAAAGGATATTATAAAAATTCCAAAAAAATATCACAAAGACATCAAGGTTGCTAAAGTTTCAATTAAGATGGAATCTGAAAGCAAGTTTCTCAACTTTACTCTAAAACATCTAAATCAATAAAAATCTCTGGATCTACAGGAACATTTTTTAAATAAATTCCCCAATGAAGATGCGGGCCAGTGGCTCTTCCCGTCATTCCAACACTACCTACTAAATCACCTTTACTAACTAATTGATTTTCAGAAATAAAAATTTTTTCAAGATGCGCAAAGATCGAAATTAACCCTAAGCCATGATCAATAATTACTGTATTTCCTGTAAAAAACATATTATCAAATACTTTTTTTATTTTACCATCAGTTGGTGCATAAATCTTCGTCCCTTTTTTAGCAGCAATATCTAATCCATAATGGGGTCGTTTTGCCTTTCCATTAAGTATTCTTTGACTTCCAAATCTTCCTGAGATCCTACCTTCTACGGGAATAAGAAATTGATCAGAAAATAATTTATTATTTATATCTAAGTTTTTAACTTTTTTTAATTCATCACTTTCCTTCAGAATTTTTTTCATATCCTTTTGACTAGGCTCAACTTTTCTTGTGGGTAAATTATTAATTTTTTCTATTTTATATTTTTTATTTTTTACCTTAAATGTTTTCTCCTCTTCACCTATTTTTATCTTAATAATTTCATCATGTTTCCTCCCAAAGGCATAAACAAAATAATTGTCATTTGATAGCTTCATCTTTAAATCATTAATTTTAACTTGCTCCCCATTATTGACTATTCCATATATCATCCCGCCTTCACAGAAACACCCTAAAATATCAAAATTATAATTATTGCTATTTGATAAATTTGGTAAAATAATAATAAATTGCAGAATAAAAAAATTAATTAATTTTTTTTGCATCTATTTTTCCATCATAAAATTCTATTTTAAATTCCTCTAGTTTTTTTATTTCTTCACATTTAGTTATTACTTTGGTTTTTTGCCAAATTACTGTGTATCCTCTGGCTAATATTCTTTTATAAGATAAGGAATCTAAAAGTTTTTTTTTTTCTGTTATATTTACTTTTTTATCTAAAAGAATCTTTTTAGTCTCTTTTTTAATATTACTAAATGTATTCTCAATATTAAGTCTAAATATTTTGATTTTTTGAAACATTGACTCAATTTTAAACTCCTGGCCTAATTTTTTAATAAGCAACTTTTTTTTAATTAAGTTCTCCTTTATACTACTTTCTAGTTTTACCTCAGTAAGATCTAATTTTTGAAAATTATATTGTATAGAATTTTCGAGATTTGGTAATCTGCCTACTTTTTCAGATAGCTTGATTTTTAGTTGATCAATCAAATTAGAAACAAGACTTTCAAAATAATTATTTTTTTCTTTAAACTTTTTATAAAGCTCACTTCTTACAGGAACTGCTATTTCTGCAGCAGCAGTTGGTGTAGGTGCTCTAAGATCTGCAGCAAAATCACAAAGAGTAACATCAGATTCATGTCCAATAGCCGAAATAATTGGGATTTCAGATGCATAAATTGCTTTTACCAAGGGTTCTTCATTAAATGGCATTAAATCCTCAAGATCACCCCCCCCCTCTTGCAATAATAATTAAATCAACTATTTTAGAAATATTTTTATTTTTCTTCCAAGTATTAAATTCTTTAATACTTTCAACAATTTCATTTAATGCAAAACGTCCTTGAACATGAACAGGATACAAAATTATTTCTATTGGGAATCTTTCTTTTATCCTATGTATTATATCTTTAATTACTGCTCCTGTTGGTGAAGTAATTACTCCTATTCTTCTGGGACAAAGAGGTATTTTTTTTTTCTTACTTTCATCAAAAAAACCTTCTTTTGAAAGTTTTTTTTTCCTTTCATCTAAAATTCTGAGTAATTCACCCTCTCCTTCAAGTTCTATATTTTCTACAACAATTTGGTATTTTGATTGAGGTGAATAAGTCGTTATTTTTCCTGAAACAAAAACCTTTTTACCTTCAACTGGAAAAAAACTTAACCTAGGAACTTTTGTTTTCCAGCAAACCACTGAAATCGTTTCGAATTGATCTTTTAAAGTTAAGTATACATGCCCTGATGAATGCGTTTTAAGTTGGGATATTTCACCGAGAACCCTTACTCTTGATATCGATCTCTCAAGAATTTTTTTTATTGAATTATTTAATTCAGAGACAGAAAGATGTTTGTTTGGGATATAAGTCATGCAATACTTATATCAATATTAATATTTAGTTACAAAAAAAAAGGATTAATTTTGAATATACTCGTTTTGGGTTCAGGTGCAAGGGAACATGCAATTTGTTGGGCAATAAAAAAATCCCCTAAATGTAAAAATATATTTTGTATTCCTGGTAATTCAGGAATAAGCAAAGTAGCAAAATGTTTTGATTTTAATCCCCAAGAAAAAAATACCATATATAAATTTTGTAAAAAAAATAAAATTGATCTTGTAGTAGTCGGGCCTGAGAATTTACTCGAAATTGGTATTAGTGATTATTTAAAAAAAAAATTTATTCCAGTTTTTGGTCCAGAAAAAAAAGCATCCAGACTAGAAACGTCAAAATTATATGCAAAGAAATTTCTTAAAAGAAACAATATCCCCACAGGAGACTATTCTGAATTTTCAAAAATAAAAGAATCAATAAAATATATTAGTGACAGAAAGCCGCCATATGTAATTAAAGTGGATGGTCTTGCTTCTGGCAAAGGAGTGATGATTTGTGAAGATATAGATTCTGCAAAAAAAGTTCTAGAAGATATTTTTTTGAAGAAAAAATTTGGAGAAGCTGGCAAAAAAATTGTTATTGAAGAATTTTTAGAAGGCTTTGAGATGAGTTTTTTTACTTTTCTAGATGGCAGTGGTTCACTTGATCTTGGGTATGCTTTGGATCACAAAAAGCTTTTTAATGATGATAGGGGACCAAATACAGGTGGAATGGGTGCATTTGCACCCTCCAAAATTGTCAGCAAAGAATTACTAAAAAAAATTAAACATCAAATTATTTTGCCCACTATAAATAGTATAAAAAAAGAGAAGATAGTGTATAGAGGTATTATTTTTTTTGGGTTAATTATCACTAAAAATGGTCCAAAAGTTATAGAGTATAATGCAAGATTTGGTGATCCTGAATGTCAGACTCTTTTACAAAGACTTGATTCAGACTTATTAGAGATTTTGCATGCAACTGCAAATGATAAAGTTAAAAATTGTAGAATAAAATTGTCTCAAGATTATTCAATTTGTGTAGTATTGTCATCAAAAGGATATCCTGGAAAATTTGGTATAAATAAATTAATTCCGAATTTAGAAAAAGTAAAGGATACAAAGAATATAAATATCTTTCATGCAGCCACTACTAAAAAAAATGAAAAGTACTTTTCAAATGGAGGAAGAGTTCTTTCAATTACTTCTAGACATAAAAACTATAAGAAAGCTAGAGAAAATGCTTATAATTATTTAAAGAAAATCAATTGGAAATACGGTCATTATAGAGACGATATAGGAGAAAAGAATATTAAATAATTTACCTTAATTGTTTAAAAAAATCCTTCAGCATTCTTGAGCATAAATCCTCTTCAAATCCTCCGAAAAAACGTATTTTGATTCAGAGTAAAAAAAATTTTCTTTTGTAGTTAATTTTTTTTTTCCTCTGAATTTAGAGTTATAGGCTCCAAAAAAAATATTTTTTATTCGTGTAAATTTGATTAATGATTCACACATTTGGCAAGGTTCTAAAGTTACATACAAACTACTTTTATTGAGTATTAAAGTATTTTTTTTTTTGCATGCATCCCTAATAGCCATTATTTCTGCATGAGCTGATGGATCATTCTTTCTAATACAAGAATTGAAACCTTTGCCAATACATTTATTATTCTCATCAAAAATAACACATCCGATTGGGACATCATTAAATTTCAAAGATTTTTTTGCTTCCTTAATAGCCATTTTCATTCTTATTTTAATAATATTTTTCATAAAATTTAATATATTGCAGATTAAAATTCTTTAGTAGTTTATAATAGGTTATTTTTTTAATAAGTATTTTGATTTATGTCACACCCAATTATAGGAATTACTCTCGATCAAGAAAACAAGAAATCTTATTCTGTTTATCCATGGTATGCAGCAAGAAAAAACTATGCCAGCTCAGTTTCAGATTGTGGAGGTACTCCAATTTTTTTACCTCATGAAATCAATCAAATAAAAAAATATTCAAAAATAATTAATGGTTTAATTATTACAGGGGGAGCCTTTGATGTTAACCCAAATTTTTATGGAGAAAAAATAAATTCACAAAAAGTTTTATTAAAAGAAGAAAGAACTCTGTTTGAATACAAATTAACAGAATTATGCATTAAAGAAAATATACCTATTCTAGCAATTTGTGGGGGAGAGCAATTACTAAATGTGGTTCTTGGAGGATCATTATTTCAAGATATAAATGATCAAATATCAACAGATATAGAGCATGAACAAAAGAATCCCAGAAATGAGGGCAGTCATAAAATTAAAATTTTTGAAAATACAAAGTTATACTCAATCGTGAATACCAAGCAAATGTTTGTTAATTCAGCACACCATCAATCAGTTAAAAAATTAGGAAAAGATTTGTTAGTTAACGCGACATGCTCGGATGGCGTTATTGAAGGTATTGAACATAAAAGCCATAAATTCTGTTTGGGAGTTCAGTGGCACCCAGAATTCTTGATAGATCAAGGTGACAAAAATATCTTTTCAGCATTTATAAAAGCATCTAGTATAAACGTATGAAAAAAAAAGTTGAGAGAGTTGCAAAACTTATTTCTCATTATGGTTTTTGTTCAAGAAAAGAAGCAGAGAATTTTATAATTTCTGGAAAAGTTAAAATTAACGGAGAAATTAATAAGCAATTTGTTTTTGATTCTAAAAAAATTAAAACCATACAAATCAACAATAAAATTTTATTAAAACCTTTTTTTAAAGTTTGGGTGTTTAATAAACCTAATGGCTATATATGTTCAAATGCAAGACAGGGAAATAAAAAAATAATTTTTGATTTATTCCCTAAAAATTTTCCAAGAGTTGTAAGTGCAGGAAGATTAGATTTAAATTCGGAGGGACTACTACTTCTTTCTAATAATCCTGAATTTACGAGCTATTTAGAAAATCCCAAAAATAAAATTCAAAGGAAATATAATGTTAAAATTTCTGGAAAAATAACGGAAGACATTTTAGTAAAAACAAGAAAAAAAATGATTATAAAAGATACTATATATCAACCTATTATTTTAAAAAAAATAACTAATAAAGAAAATAATAATTTCGTAGAAATAACCCTTTTTGAAGGAAAAAACAGAGAAATTAGAGAAATATTAAATCATTTTGGATTAATGGTTAAAAAACTTAAACGTCTTGAATTTGGTCCTTTTAAACTTGGAAATTTGCAGATTGGTGATTTAATTGAAATTAAGAAAGAAGTTTTAGAAAAAAAATGTAAAATATTAGGTATAAGAATTGAGAATTTTAAGTGGAATATACAAGGGTAGAAAATTATCTTCTCCAAAGGAAAATAATATTAGACCAACCTCTGAGAAAACGCGAGGCGCAATATTCGATATGCTTAATTCTTACTTCGAAAAAAATAAAATCATTTCAAATAATTTTGTAGTCCTTGATTGTTTTTCAGGAACAGGTGCATTCGGAATTGAAGCAATTTCTAGAGGTTCCCAAAAGGTTATTTTTTCTGATAGCTCAAGTTATTCTTTAAAACTTACAAAAAAAAATTTAAATATTTTGGAGATAAGAGATAATGTTGAAATAGTAAAAGTTGATTATACCAAAAAATTTTCATTTCCTAAAGAGATAGACCTTTTTTTTATGGATCCTCCATATAAAGATAAAATAATTGAAATCTCTTTAAATAATCTCCTTAAAAGTAATTGGTTAAAAGACAACTGTTGGGGTGTAATCGAAACAAATATCTCTAACCTTGAATTTCAAAATTTTAAAATTAATATTGTAAAAAAAAAAAAATTTGGACAATCATTTATTTATTTTATTAAATTATAAATTATTTCCTACCAAAGAGTTTTTCAATATCTTCAATTTTAAGTTCTATATATGTAGGTCTTCCATGATTGCATTGACCTGAATATTGTGTATTTTCCATACTTCTAAGTAAATTATTCATCTCCTCAACTTTCATTTCTCTTCCTGATCTAATCGATCCATGACAAGCCATTGTTGAACATATTTTATTTATTTTTTCTTCTAAAATTTTAATTGAATCAAGATCTGTAATTTCATTTATTATATCTGTCGTTAATTCTTTGATATTACAACCTGCCAAAATAGACGGAATTTCTCTGACTATAATAGAATCTTTGCCGAATTTATCCAACACAAAGCCAAATTCTTTTAAATAATCCTGCTTTTCTTCAACAACAGTTATTAGGATTGGATCTACTTTAATAACTTCTGGAATTAATAAAATTTGTGAACTAATTGATTTTGAGTAAAAATCTTTTTTCATTTTTTCATATACAATTCTTTCGTGTGCGGCGTGTTGATCAATTAATATAATTCCATTTTGTGATTGTGAAATTATGTAATTTTCATGGAATTGTCCTTTAGCAAATCCTAAAGGATTTAAAGAAAATTCATTTTTATGATCTTCAGATGTATATGAACTATTTTTAATTTGAGAAAAATCTTTTGTTTCGTTTCGTTTATCAGTTTCTTTTTCAAAATTTATTTGAGACTGTATGTTACTTGAAAGTGTTTTTAATGTTTTTTCCGAATTGATATTTGTGGATAAATGTCCAGCCTTTGCAAGCCTTTTTTTTACAGAATAAATAAGTGATTTTCTTAAAAAGTTTGTATCTTTAAATCTAACTTCATGCTTATTAGGGTGAACGTTTATATCAATATCACCATATGGTAAATTTAAAAAGAGTATAAGTTGTGGATGTCTGTCGTATGCCATAAAATCTCTATAGGCAAACCTGATTCCTTGATTAATTGTATTATCACTAATTACCCTTTTATTTACAAATATAAATTGATTGGATTTATTAGAATTGTGAAAGGTTGGTAATCCAATAAAACCTCTTAAATTCAAGTTTTGGATTTTATCATTTAATAATAAAAGATTAGAAAAAAAATTTTCACCAAAAAAATCGATTATTCTTTTCCTCAATAACATGTCAAAATTTTCTTCTTTTCCACATGTTGTTTTGAAAATAATTTTATCGTCAATGATTAACTCAAAATTAATCGTTACATTAGACAAAGCCAACTTTTGTACTATTTTTTTTATCAAAAAGTTTTCATACTTTTCACTTCTTAAAAAATTTAATCTTGCTGGTGTAGAAAAAAAAATATCTTTTACGATAATTGTTGTGCCAACCTTCCTATTTACAGGCCTAATCTCTGAAACATTCCCAGAGTCTACACATATTTCATATCCACAATCTAAGTCTTCTGTTCGAGATATGATTTTCATTTTTGACACTGCTCCTATTGAAGATAATGCTTCTCCACGAAATCCTAATGTACTAATTTTGTTTAGGTTATTATCCAAAAGTTTTGAGGTTGAATGTTTTTGAACAGATATTTTCAAATCAGAATTTATAATACCGTGTCCATCATCAATTACGGTTATTTCGGCCTTACCTCCTCTACGTATTTGAAGCTTGATATTTTTAGCTCTAGCATCGATACTGTTCTCTACAAGCTCTTTTACTGCTGAAGCAGGTCTTTCTAAAACTTCACCTGCAGAAATCTTATTAATTAAAGTTTTTGATAATAGTCTAATTTTCATTATTTAAAAATTTTATTGCAAGTTTTTTTCCTTCTTCAACAGCAGGTTGATCAAAGGGGTTTACCTTTAACAAATAACAGGTGTAAATTGTTTCTATAAAAAAACTCATTATTAAACTCCCAAGTATTTCTTCATCAATTTTATTTAATTTAATTATTCTTAAAGGAATATTTTTATTTTTAATTGTTTGATAAGTCGCCTTCATTTCCGCAAATAACAAATCACCTAATGTTTTTTTATGTAGGCTTTCAGATAAATTTATTTTATTTATATGACAATTTAACTTATTTGATTTTAATGGTTTTTCCATCCCGATAATTGTAAAAAATTTATCTTTAGGTCCATCGAGGTAAAGTTGAAGCTGGCTATGTTGATCAACAGTGCCAACTGCATTAATTGGAGTAGACCCGTGTCCATTTTTACCAATTGATTCCGCCCATAGTTGTCGAAACCATAAAGAAAAATTTTGAAGAGAATCAAGATAAGTAAATAATACATTCATATTGAAATTATTTTTTAATAGCTGTGCGTGAATCAGAGAAGACTTTGTAGGTGCAAAATTGTTGGGGTTATCCAAGTTTAGTAATTTATTTAATACTTTTTCACCACCATTCAAAATATTTTTAATCTTAATATCATTTAATTTTACAGGGAGAAGTCCGACTATAGAAAAAACAGAATATCTGCCACCTATTTTTTTGTCATGTTCAGCAAATTCTAAATTTAGCTTTTCTTGAATTAATTTTAGTGTACTCTTTTTTTTTTCCGTGATTACAAGAGTTCTTTGCTTAATTAATTTATTTTCTTTTTTAAAGTGGTTAAGTAAAAAAAAAAACTGTGACAAAGTTTCAATAGTTTCTCCAGACTTAGAAATTACTATCAGTCCTGTAACTTCATGATTTAGCGTTGTTAGTAGTTTTTCGATACTTGATGGATCAACATTTTCTACATAATGGATTTTCTTTTTTCCACTAAATATAGAATCTATCATTTTTGATCCAAGCGTTGACCCACCTGTCCCCACAATAATTATATCTTTACAATCACAAAAAATGGACAATTTACTATCAATAGCCTTAATTTTTGATCTATTTTTTACAATAGAAATACAATCTAATTTACCGCTCTGAAAATCTTTGAGAAATTTTCTGTGAACATTAATTAAATCTTCTTCATCGTAGTGTCTTCTTTTCAAATTCTTAGAAATATTTGAAAAACTAAAATTTATGTCTTCAATCGAAATCATTCCCAACAACTAAAAAAAATAAATTTTCAGACTGAAAAATTTCTCTGGCTACCCTATTTACCTTTTCCAAAGTCAGATTATCTATGATTTTATTTCTTTTTTCAAAATAATCAATACTTAGTCCATACAATTGAACTGCATTTAATAAACTAGAGATTGTTGAGGTACTTGCATAATTCCTAGTGAAAGAGCCTTTATAATATGTTTTTGCTTCGTTTAATTCTTCCTGACTTATTCCATTAATACTCATTTTTTTCCATTCACTCTTTACCAATTTAATGGTCTCATTTACTGACTCATTCTTTGTTTGAAAACCTCCCAATAAAATATCATTATTTTTATGAGAAATAAAATATGAATATATTGAATAAGTTAACCCCCTCCTCTCTCTAATATTTTTATATAAACGAGATTGAAAACCTCCTCCACCCATTACATAATTACAGATTCTTGCTGCAAAAAAGTCTTCACTTTTCCTTGGTAAACCCCTCTGACCAAATACAACAGCTGATTGAGGTGTTTTTTTTTTAACAAACTTTATACCACTTTCAAATGTATCTTTTTTAGGAATTTCTTTTATATTTTCACTTGATTCTGGAAGTAAACCAAAAGAATCATCAATTAGTTTTATTGCATCATCTTGATCAATATCTCCAGATATTGACAAAATAAGATTTTTTCTTGTTACAAAATTTTTAAAGAAAAAATTTAATTCATCAAAATTAACTTTTCTTAAACTATCCAAATTCCCATCGTCATTTCTGGAAAATTTATGTCCTTTAAAAAAATTATTATAAAATTCTATGCTTGCAGTATCAGAAATATTTGAATTATTAATTTTATAACTTGCAATTAATTGATTTCTAATTTTTTCAATTTCATTTTTGTCAAAACTTGGTTTAAGAAAAACTAATTTGAGCAAATCAAAAGATTTTTCTTTATTTTCTGAAACTGTTTGAAATTTGCCAGAAAATAAATCTTTAGTACTTGAAAAACGTAGTTTCATTCCAAGAGAATTCATCATTTTTTGAAAATTTACTGAATTTAAATCTCCGGCTCCTTCATCTAAAATAGAGGCAAGAAATGTAGAAGTACCCTCCTTACCGTCTAGATCATAAAAAGCACCACCTACAAATCCAAAATCTAAGCTTATAATTGGTACTGAGGTGTCTTTAACATACCAAAACTTTATACCTTTTTTAGTTCTCAGTTCAATTGGTTCAAAACCAAAAACATCACTACTACAAAATACTATTACAAGAAAAAATAAAATCTTTCTCATTATTTTAGCATACCTGTTACAAAATTTTTATTTTCTAAAAATCTATTTAAGGCTTCGTTTACTTTTTCAATGCTAAGTTCATTAATTCTTTGATCCCAGTTTTCTAGATCTTCAAGTTTAATACCTACCGATAATGCCTCGCCAATAATTTGGGCTGGCTTTCCAATTCCATCTTGCTGATAGATAAAATTATAATAGTATTCCTTTTTCTTTCTATTAAAGTCATCCGGACTAATACCTTTTTTTATCACATTTTTTAAAATGTCATTAATTTTTATATCTATATCTTTTGGTGATAAATTTTTATTAGGTATAGCATAAAAATAAATATTACCGGGACCTTTTGTTAAGCCCTGATAATATCCCCCAACTGCAGCAAAAATTTTTTGCTCAGTCACCAGTTCTTGATATAAAATACTTGTTTTACCCCCAGCAATAATTTCTAACCCAATATCTAATGCAAGCCCGTCATCTATAGATTCTGTTAACGAAATTGTTTTATATAGCTTTTTCCAAATTGGTTGCTCAACATTTGGGTGCTCATGATTAATTTGTATTTTTGTTTTTAATGGGGGATCCACAAGATAGTTTCGTTTTTGTTTAACTTTATTAGATTTAATTTTACCAAAGTATTTTTTTGTTATTCTTTTTGCATCTTTTATATTTATATCTCCTGATAGAACCAAAACAGCATTAGATGGATCATAGTATTTGTTGTAAAATTCAAATATATCCTCATATGTCAGGTTTTCAATTTCATGTTTCCACCCAATTATAGGTGTTCCGTAAGTATGATTAGGGAATAAACTCTTCCTCATTGACTCGTCAAGGACTGATGACGGAGAGCTATCAATTCTCTGGCTTCTTTCTTCTAAAATAACACTTTTCTCAGTTTCAACCTGTTTCTTTGACAAGACTAGATTCTTCATTCTATCAGCCTCCATCTCCAAAATCTTTTCAATTTTTTCTGAGGGAATAATTTGATAATAAGCTGTGTAATCAAAACTTGTAAATGCATTTTCAGTCCCTCCATTTTTTGAAATAAAGTCTGAGAATTCTCCATTTTTAAATTTTTTTGTACCTTTAAACATTAAGTGCTCTAGAAAATGCGCTAGCCCACTCTTCCCATATGTTTCGTCAACTGATCCAACGTTGTACCATATCATACTTGAAACCACTGGAGCCCTATGATTCTCAACTACAACAACTTGCATACCATTTTGAAGTTCAAAACTCTTGGAATCAAACAGTTTGGCTTGAGTCTCACAATAAAATGCAGAAATTAGGATAAAAAATAAAAATAGAAACATTTATTCAAGTATTGGAACCTGATCTATATTTAACAATTCTCCCTGAGAACCAGTTGTCAAATCAGAATAGTCTTCGTCGCGGTTTATATTTTTATAATATTGTTCTCTAGATTGATATGATTGATTAGGATTGCTGTTAGGCACGTATCTTCTTGAAAAATTGTAACCTTTATCGATTGGGGGTCTATAGTACAAATTGTTTCCTTTAAACTCCCTAACAGATTGACCATAAACCCATTCTCCAATTGTGAATTTTTTCATGTTTCTAAATTTTTCTATTGAATCAGATGGAGATTTAGAAGATTGTAATACAGCTGGAGGGCTCACAAAATTTTGCACTTGAGGTTGAACAAACTGATTGTTACTTATACCTTGTTGCTGATCGAAAACCGACATTTCATTAACTTTGTCATTTTTGAAAGAATTGGTGGCAGAATTGACAGGCATTTCTTCAAAATTTGGAGGTAACATAATATCTGGTGTATCAATGACCATTGAATCATCAAATGTTTGTTTTTTAAGTCCTGAAAGCTCTTCTAAAGTGTCACAACTTGTTATAGGTAAAGTTAACAAGAACATTAAAAATATATGTTTAATTAGTTTAATACTTTTAATCAAAATCATCACATTCATATCCCCCTGACATATAATCTTTTACCACACGAATACAATTATTTTCTATGCCAAATAGTTCCATTTCTTGATCTTCTGTTAAAAAATTAGGCTGAGGTTGATTTTGTATATTGTTAATAGAAGGTGAATAATTTTGAATATCTGGGTTTCTATTCATATAATCATAATTGGCACCATAAGAATAAGGTACATTTGGGTTACTTTCAATTGAGTATTGAGGAAAAGGAGGAGGGGGAGGAGCAGGCATTGGTGTTCCATTAGGCGTCACTGAAAAATATTGTCTAGCACTCCTGTATATTGGGGGCTGTGGATAATATCCATAATTGGGTTGAATAGATTGAATGGGTTGTTGTTCAATAAACTGTTGGTTAGGTTGTGCAAAATCTTGGTTTATCTGATTAGTTGTTGGTAGAGCAAAATCAGGAACTTCCACTGCTTCTTCCACAATTATAGCCTGTTCTTGTTCTGGTTCGTTTTCTTCCCAAAAAGCAACAGAATCATAAAAATATTCACTTGCTTCACTTATGGATTCAACCGTTGAATCAAAAGTTGATTCAATGGAAGAACAGGAGTTCAATAACTGCACCAAAAGAACTAATGAAAGATATCTAGATGTATACTTAATCATTGAAAATAACATTTAAAATACAAAATATTGTTTCTTTTAAATAGTAAACCTATATATTTAGTATTAATATCATTAGTTGTGTAGTTTTAAAAGGATATTTTACTTTTTTAAGAATAGAGCTTCATTTAAATTATATATTATATAAATTATCACACCTATGGTTATGAAGGTATCAGCAACATTAAAGGCTGGCCAGTGATAACCTTTATAATGAAAATCAATAAAATCAATTACATATGACTGATATATTCTATCAATACCGTTTCCTAGTGCTCCACCTAATATTAATGATAAAGTAAATTTTTCGTAAGCCTTACTACTTTTTGTTAACCAGAATATCAACACCATTGATATTGCTAATGATATTAGACCTAAAAAGAATGAAATATTTAGGTTAGATAACAAACCAAAACTAATTCCTCTATTAGTTACAAATACAAGGTTTAAAAATGAAAAAATTTCAATTCCATGAACAAGTTCAGTATAAAAAATTACTGCTATATATTTTGTTAATTGATCAACAAAAATTATAAATACAGATAAAAGGAAAAAAAGGTAATTATCCTTTAGAATGTGCATAGTAACATCTTTTACATATAGCTCCAATCATGTTTTTCTTGTGAAATAGCTTCCAGCACCTATCACACTTCTCGCCATCAAATTTATCAACTTTAACAAAAATTTTAGCATTTTTTTCATTTATTAAATTTATAAATTTTGTATCCTTTTTTGTTACAACCTCAACAAATGAGGTTATTAAGACTTCTTCAAGGTTAATTTTTTGCAAAGCAAACTTATAATTTTCGTCTTCTACACATATTGAAACTTTCGCCTCAAGGCTTGATTTTATTTTCTTATCCTCTCTCATCTTTTCAATACAGTAACTTACTGTGCTCCTTATCTCATTTATCATATTCCAATTTTTTTCCAATTTTAAATCATTCCATGACTGATTTGGTTTAGAAAAACTCATCAAATGACAACTTATAATTTCTTCTTTGATTATTTCTTCTCTCCAACATTGCCATGCTTCTTCAGTCGTAAATGGTAACAATGGAGAAAGCCAACTAACTAAATTATAGAAAATATCTACCAGAACAGTCCTGACAGCTTTTCTTGATAATGAATCTTTTGATTCACAATACAGATAATCTTTTCTTATATCAAAAAAAATTGTTGATAGATCTTGATTACAAAAATTTGAAATTTCTTTTAGTGCTTGATGAAAATTGTAATTTTTGTAACTTGAAATTATTTTTTCATTTAATGTGTAAAGCCTATGCCTAATATATCTTTCTAATTCAGGTAATTCATTGTGTTCAACTTTTTCATTTGGATCCCACTCTTTTAAATTACCTAGAATAAACCTTATTGAGTTTCTTATCTTTCTATAATTCTCTGATTGTCTGTCTAAACTCTCAAAACTAATTTTTAAGTCTTCATTGTAATTACTGCTTGCTACCCATAATCGTAAAATATCTGCTCCATATTTTTTTACAATGTCCTGAGGAGAAATCACATTACCAAGTGATTTAGACATTTTTTTTCCGTTCTCATCAAGAACGAATCCATGCGTTAAAACACTTTTAAAGGGACTTTGATCATAAATTGCACATGATTCTAAAAGTGATGATTGGAACCATCCTCTGTGTTGGTCTGATCCCTCTAAGTACAAATCAGATTTTTGATTTAAACCCTTATTTTTAAGTACAAAAACATGACTACTACCTGAATCAAACCAAACATCGAGGATATCTGTAACTTTTTCATATTTTTCTGAATCAAACTCGTTGCCTAGAAAATTTTTTTTTGGTTCTGAGAACCAAGCATCTGCTCCTTTTTCTTTAATTATAGATATAATTCTGGAATTAAGATTTTTGTTAATTAATGGCTCAAATGTTTTCTTATCTATGAATATTGTTATTGGAACACCCCATGATCTCTGCCTGGAAACACACCAATCTGGCCTATCTAAAACCATCGAACGAATTCTGTTTCTACTTGAAGATGGTATCCAATTTACTTTTTCAATTTCCTTTAATGCTTTTTTTCTCAGCTCCTCCTTATCCATAGAAATAAACCACTGTGAAGTAGTTCTAAAAATTAACGGTGCTTTTGATCGCCATGAATGCGGGTAGCTATGCAAAAAATCATTAACGCAAATTAAATTATTACTTTCTTCAAGTTTCTCAATAATAGGTTTATCGGCTTTAAATACGTGAATTCCTGAGAACTCTGGAACAGTTTTTTCAAATATTCCATTATACATTACCGTTCTAGGAATGCCTAAATTATTTTTTTGACCAATTTCAAAATCTTCTACTCCATGTCCTGGTGCAATATGAACAAATCCTGTACCAGTATCATCTGTTACGTGGAAACCTTCAATTAGTGGGATTGTATGTTCATATCCTAGGCCTGCTAAAGGATGAGAACATAATATATTGCTTAATTCAGAGCCCGTAATTTTATCTTCTATTTTGTAATTTTTAATTTTATTTTCATTAGAGAAACTTTTAAAAAGTTTTTTTGAAAATATCAGACTTTCCCCTTTATTTAACTTGAAATTAGGGTAGTCCTGGGAGAAAGTGATTATTTGATATTCTATAGAATTAGAGTAAGCTATTGCCATATTTCCAGGAAGAGTCCAGGGTGTAGTTGTCCAAATAGCAACTGAACAATTTTGAAATTTCAAATTATCATTTTTCTTTATTGGAAATTTTACAAAAATTGATTTTGAGTTCTTCTCCAAGTACTCTATTTCAGCTTCTGCAAGTGCAGTTTTTTCTACAACTGACCACATAACTGGTTTTTTTCCTAAATATAATATACCTTTTTCAAGAAATTTAAGTAATTCTGAGACAATTGTTGCCTCAGCGTCACGATGCATCGTTGTGTATTTGTTTTTCCAATCATAATCAAGTCCTAATCTAATAAATTCTTCACATTGTATATCAATCCACTTTTTTGCAAAATTTCTGCATTCCTCACGAAAACTTATTACATCGATATCTTCTTTTGATTTTTTTTTTTTTCTATAATTTTCCTCTACCTCCCATTCAATAGGTAATCCATGACAATCCCATCCTGGAACAAAGTTTACATTGTATCCAAGTTTAAAATTTATTCTGCAAATTATATCCTTAAGTATTTTATTAAGAGCATGTCCTAGATGAAGATGACCATTTGCATATGGGGGACCGTCATGCAATATAAATGATTTTGATTGTATATTTTTTTCTTTTAATTTCTCATGAATTTTCATATTTTTCCAAAAATCAATCCACTTTGGTTCACTTTGACTAAGATTAGCGCGCATTTGGAAACTTGTTTGTGGGAGATTTACAGTTTTTGAGTATTCATTCATTTTTAAAATATTGTTCTGCGATTCTTATATCATTCCTAATTTGTTTTTTCAGAGAATCTAAATTTTTAAATTTTTTCTCGTTTCTTATAAATGATTTAAATGTAATTTCAATATATTCCCCATATACATCTAAATTAAAATCAAAAATATTTACCTCTAGCAACGGATTTTTTTTGTCAAATGTTGGTTTGACTCCATAATTTGCTATCCCTTTATATTTATTTTGTGGGGATTTTAAAAAATTAATATTTACTGCATAAACCCCAAAACATAACTTGCTATAATTTTTAATACTAATATTAGCAGTTGGATAACCAAGTTTTCTCGCGACCTTTTCTCCCTTGATTACTCTTCCAGAAATACTCCAGTATCTTCCTAAGATTTCTTTTGCTTTGTTTATTTCTCCATTTAGAAGATTTTTTCTTATTTCTGACGAAGAATATTTTTTTCCATTATTTTCAATATAGTCTTTTACAGTAAAATATTTAAAATTATTTGTTTCAGTTGAAATTTTTCTTAGTAGATTTACGTCTCCAGATCTATTTTTTCCAAATACAAAGTCTTTTCCTGTGATTACGTGACTAACTTTGAATTTTTCAACTAATATTGTTTTTATGAAAGTTACAGCTGCCATCTCGCTCATAAAATTGTTGAATTTTAAATTAAAATAATAATCAATCCCTAATTCTTTAATAATTTTATGCTTCATTCTGAAGGGTGTAAGTCTGAAAAAACTTTTTTTTTTTAAAAAAAATGTTTTTGGATGGGGTTCAAAAGTTACTACACCCATTTTTTTTCCATTTTCT
>CACBWF010000003.1 GCA_902542925.1 uncultured Alphaproteobacteria bacterium | reverse complement strand
TGATCCACTTTATTCTTCACCTGACTTTGGGGTTGAATTTGTAAATACTATCAAACAATTTAATACAAAAATAATGGATGATCCAAATTTTGCTACTTTATTGAGTGTTTTTGGGAGTAACATTTTACATTCAACTGGCTCAAGAGCAATAAAAAGACAGAGTGACACAGGGGTAAAGACTTTGGTTTATCATCCTAGTCAAACAAGAGCTATTCCACAAAATAGCATTTTACAACAATTAGGTATGTTTGCTAATTCACTAGGGGGTGTTGGACAGTTTTTAAGAAAAGATTTTAATGCTTTTAATAAAATGGTTAATAAATCTGACAGATTTAATAGGATTATGAAAATAGTAGAATACTCATTTGCTTACAGTGATATAGAGGTTTTGAAGGCTTATGTAGATTGTTTTGATCCCGGAATGTGGTTAAATTGGTCTACTAGGACTGCTGACCAAAGAAGAAGTGAGAATATGAGAGAAGTAGCAAATCTTCTAGAATCTTTTGACGTGCACTGGAGATTAAATAAAGTTTATAGAGTCTTACACCAAGAATACATGGAAATAAGAAATTGGTTGTTAGGTAGAAAGGTGAAAGGACGAATTGCAGTTGGAAGGGGCAGAGTAATTGAAAAAGAAATAAGAGATGAATTACTTTTAATGCATGGTATAAGAGTTGCTATTTTTCATGAAATTTTTTTGTTGTCAGTCGAAATTCCAAAATTTAACGATCAAGCAGGCGTTTCTAGAGACGAAGTTATAGCCAAATTAATAAGGTTTGATATTTTAAATGCAGTAAACATTTTAAAGAAAATTTTTCCAATTGGAAAAAAAGGTAATAATTACGTTGGGTTTGGAGAACCATCAAATTATATCAATGAAAAAAGTATCAATTATATCAAAGAAAATAACATTTTTACTAGATTAGAAGCTCTTTATGAGTGTACTAGAAGAGTTAGTAGTGGTATCAATCATTTTGTAGGATCAGTTGGTTGATTAATTTTATTTGATCCTTCAATAGAGCTTATATCTTCTTCCGAAAGATTAAGACTCTCTGAAAGTCTCTTTAACTCCTCTCTTTCTAGATCATCAATTATATTGTCAGATAACATGTCCTTGAGTTTATCTTCATATTTCTTTTGATTACGTCTTTGAAAATCTGAGAATGCAGCGGCTAAAATACCAGAAGGGAGTGCAACAGTTCCAATTCCCAAAATAATTATTATTGAGCCAAAAATTCTTCCTACTGAGGTAATCGGGGTAACATCACCGTATCCTACAGTGGTTAATGTTACAACTGCCCACCACATAGCATCTGGAATACTACCAAATTTGTCTGGTTGGACATCTTTTTCTACCAAATACATTCCACTTGAAGCGATTATTAAAGCTATGAATAATATAAAAAAAGCTGCACCAAATGATCTTCTCTGATCCCATAAAACCGATAACAAGCTATTAATTGAACTAGAATACCTTGAAAATTTTAGTAATCGAACAATTCTGAGTGCTCTAATAAACCTCAAATCAACAGAAGGATAAATTAGTGCAATAAGACTAGGTAATATTGCTATCAAATCAATAATTGCTGAAAAGGTGAAAACAAATCTTATCCTTTTTTTTAAATTGTTGTTACCAAATTTTTTTTCTGATACACAAGACCATATACGTAGAAAATATTCTATAGTGAAAATAAAAACTGAGAAGACCTCAAAGTATAAAAAAACCTTTTCATATTTGTTGTAAAGTTGATCTACTGTTTCAAGTATAACCGAAAAAACATTAAGTGAAATTAGTAATAATAGAAAAATATCAACTTTTTTACTAAAGCTATCTTTTTCAGAACCGGGTTCAAGTAGTTCCCAACATCTGGTTCTTAATTTCAGGTATTTATCTTGTTGCATTTAAAATTTATATTATTTCACAGGACAAATTATTTCTCTCAAGCAGACCTGTCCAGGTGAACCAAGATAAACTTGTTTATTTTTATCGCTTCTTTTTTGAGATTGATATTCACAAACGACATCACCAGGGACATGGGTTTGTTTGACCAGTCTACATTTATTTTGAATTACTATTCTTTTTCTTCTATCAAAGGTTCCTTCCTCAGGCTCATACTTTCTTCCTATTCCTAATGACATATCTGGTATTAATAAAGAAAATAAGATCAGTAGATTAGGTATCATCTTGATTACTTTCATTTTTTTTTAGATCGCTAAAACTGTCATCCCCCTTTTGTAAAATTTTTTCGTTTTCTTCATTACTAGGAAGATAAGCTTGACCTTGTATAGATTTTGCAATGAAAAAATTCATCAAATCATCAGAATTTTTAACAAAATTTTGCAACTTTTCCTGCACTATTTTTTCAGCATCTTCCTTTGAATTTGCATCCACATTCATGATACCGTCAATAATCCAGTGAACTTTATAATCCATAATTATTCATCCTTTGTGTTTCCAAAATATTTTATTTCTGAATAGATTTTACTAGCTTTATTTTGAAGATCAATAAGAGTTTCTGGCAGTAAAGACTCTCCTGTATTATTTCTATTCTTCATTGCTTTGTACAAGCCTCCTGTAACAGCTACAGAGTACCACATATAAGCTTTTTCAATATTTTGCTCAGGAGAAAATTTTTCGTACCAAAATCCTAACATTAATGAATAATTAATATCTGATTTTTCATAAAGCTTTTTTTCTAAGAACGCTTCAACTTCTTTACTTATTTTCACAAGAGACTCATCATCAATTTTAGTCAGCAATTTTTCGATTTTCTTAAAACATTTTTTCTCACCTCCAAGGGCACATAACCAACACCATTTAAGAGCTTCAACAAAATTTTGTGTAGTTCCTACTCCACCTTCGTACATGTTAGTAATATTAAATTGAGAATCTCTTTCTCCCTTTTGAGCTAGATTAAAAAAAATTACAAAAGCTTCGTCAAATTCAGCGTTTTTGTATAAATTTATTCCTTTATTGTAGTATTCTTCATCAGAAATAATTTCTGCGCAGTAGATAGAAGAATATAGAAATAAAAATAGTAAAAAAGAAATTATTTTTATAATCACCTTCCAGCCATCATAACTAACTGTAGGTAAAGAACTCTCAGTTTAAATTTTGAATTAGGTTTTTGTTCATAAACAACAATTCTAGGCCTATCAGAATTTGGTTTTTGAAATTCAATAGTCATATCATCCGGTAATATTACTCCATTGAATTCTAGGGTTTTTTGAGGATCTGTTGAGAATTGTTCTCTAAAATTGGAATCTATCCAAATCCTTGCTAATACTCTTCCGAGTATATCAGGTAAGAACTTCCTTACTTCATCTCTATTTTTAAAATGTTGTAATTTCTCCGAAATATCTAGAGGATTCCCATGTTTAGAAACCTTAACCATTGGGTTTTCAGACCGTTTAACAGGTAGTTGGGGTGTTTTTGAATTTTTATTTTGTTTCATTTTTAAACAATTTCAAAATAAGACGTTTTAAATATATGTCAATTAATTCTAATATAATATATTTCCCAAATAAACTAAAGCATTCTGAAGAATATAAAAAAAAATTGTATATTTTTATAAGAGATGATATTGAAAAGGTTTTAAACCAATATTCACAATACTACAACGACAGTTGGGCAGTTGCTTTAGCTGCTGGAAGATTTTCCTCTATGAAGCTTCAACAACTTGAAGGTTCAAAAAAAAGTTTAGAATTTTTTGAGAATTGTATTAAAAGTCAGGAAATATCAAAAATTAACCAGTAATTCTCCCTACATTACCTGAGACTTTTGCCCCCATGTCAACTGATAATGAGTTAGTTTTGAGCTTGCCGTCAAAGTTTCCAGAGCCAGTTATTTCTAGGAACTCAGCAGTGACTTCACCAGAAGCCTGCCCCTCGATCTTTAAATGTTCAGCATTTAATATTCCGTCAAAAATACTCGTTGATTCTAAGATTACAGTTTTTGCAGTAATATTCCCTTTAAACTTACCAGCAACCACCACTTGGCTTTCTTTTGCTTGCAGGGTACCTTCCATTGTTAATTCTTTGTTTATGTAAGTCAAATCACTCATGATTCACCTTTTTTAAGATTGTCAATTCTCATCTGACTCTCCAGTTCCTTCATCTTCAAAATTCTGATCTTTTCTTTTATTTATTTTTTTCTCATCCCAGTTATGAACAACTCTGCAATTTAAGGCTGCACCTCTATCCATTTGAAGAGATTTGTAATTTATCTCACCGGAAATTACTGAAGAATCTGTTAACCAAACAGAATCAGCTTTTAACTTTCCTTGATATTTACCAGATATTACAACCAAATCGGCCTGAATTCCACCGTCATAATTTGCGGTTTTACCAAGGGTTATCTTTTCAGATTTTATATCTGCTTCAACTCTTCCATGTATTTCAATTGTTTTAGAATTGGTAATTTTACCTTTAAAGAGTACATCTTTACCAATTATAGACTGATTTTCTGACATAATTTATTTATCCTTTTATAGTTTTTAACGACTTGGCTAAGTTAGTTTTTTTTGAAACCTTTGTTTTCTCTTCCAAACCTAAAAGAAAGTCAACCTCCAGTTTAGCTCCAGGTTCTGCCTGCATTCTATTGTAGTTAATACCACCTTTGATACTAGCAGTTGAACCAATAGCAATTGTATCTGAAAAAATATTACCTTCAAATTTGCCAGAAATTTCTGAATCTTTTGATTTAATAGAACCCTTAAGAACACCTTCAGAAGAAAGTCTAATTTCGTCACATTCGATGTTACCTTTGACAGTACCCTTAATCACAAGACTACCTTGACACTTTATGTTACCATTAATCTGCATTTCGGTACCTATAACACTTGAATCGGAAGATTTAAAAGATTCTTTATCGTCTTTAGAAAACATTTTGTAACCTTATCAGAATAAGTTATTATAACAAATAAAACTTTATCAAAATTTTAGTTTTGGCGCAACAAATGCATTGAATTCATTTTTGATAAGTTTAATTAATTATTATGGCTGAACAAGTAGTAGATATTAGACAAAGAATTGAAAGAATGAGAACACAAATTGATGATGGTGCTTCTCCTTCTGAAGATAATTCAAAACCAAATGAAAAAATTATTTTAAAAAAAGGCAATTTAGAAAATCAAAAAGATTTAAAACCCTCAAACAAAAATACTAACGACAATTTTTTAAAAAAATCCGATAGTCTTGAAAATAAAAAAACTGAATTTGATGGATCAAAAGTTAATTCACCAAATTTTAAGAATGTTGAGTCATTAAATGAGAATATTGAAAAGAAAAATGATGAAAATTTGCAATCATCGATTAATATCAATCAAAAAGAAAAAACTAAATCAAAAAAATCCTTTGAAAACTATCAATTGAAAAATACGGTTGATAGTCAAAATAAAAAAGTTGAATTCGATAAAGTTACTGAAAAATTCCCACAATTTAGTCTTAATATCAATAACCCGATATCTTGGAAATTAATGCTTTTAATAATGTTAATGCAATTATTAACAAATATTATGCTAGTTGTAGTTCTCTATCTCAAATAAGGGAGAACAATCATGCTGAGAAACTTTATTGATCAAATAAAATCCAGTCCAAGATTTGGTGAAATGAATGTCACAAAAAATCTTCAAGAAATACTTAAAGAAAGAAGGTTTCTTTTTTTTACAAAAAAGGGTCCAATTGAAGTTGTATTTAATATCAAGCATTATATTTCAGGATTTTTGTTATCGATATTTGTTGCTTTTAAAATATTACAATTTGCACTCTTTGGTGTAATTAATGTATTTACTCATTTAATGCTTTACAAAAATTCGATAAACCAAACAAGTCAATTTACCAAATCTGAAGTTGAGGTTTTAAAAAACTTGGCAGAGCAGGCCATTGTTACTGAAAGTATAGTTGATTCAACTATTAAAAAAGAAAAAGTTATCGCTGATATTGAGGATAAAAAAGACGACTTCGTAAATTTAGAAATAATTAAAAATTATGCTATTGAAAAATATTCAAATTTTAAAGATATTATTAATGAATTTGATTTTGGAATTCATCCAAATGTCTCTTTAAGTGATGAATCTGTATTTGATGAATTTGTAAGTTTAGCTAGTCCTGAAATGGTTCCAATTGAAGAGTCCAACAAAAGAATCAGTGAAAAACAAAATTCAAATTTAAATGAAAGAGAAATTAAAAAAGAAATTTTAAAGAGAAATTATAATTCATTGCCAGTGCTGCCATTTTCAGCACCTCGTAACAACAAAACAAAAATTACACAGTTTACTCGCAAAATTGATCTTGAAATTATGGAGTTACTCAATGTTTTTAAAACTTTAAAACTTAGTCCAGATAATATTAATCTTAAAGAAATAGATTCAATTTTAAAAAAAGAGCTCGATAATAATAACGAATCAGAGTTAATAAATTCTGTTACAGCAAGATTTCAGTTTCTGGAAAATTTAAAAGATGCTATTGTCTATTTACCACTTAAACCACCAATGCAGTATTATTATGTTTCAAGCCCTTACGGGTTAAGAACTCATCCAAAAACAAAAATAAGACAAATGCATAAAGGTATAGATATGGCTGGTACTTGGCAAGAAGAGGTTCGAGCTTCTGCAAATGGTACTGTAATATTTTCTGGAAGAAATGGGTCATTTGGAAAAACAATTAAAATTAAACATAAACATGGTATTGAGACTTTGTATGGGCATCTCCACAAAATTCTTGTTAAAAAAGGTACTCAAGTTAAGGAAGGAGAAATAGTTGGTAAAATGGGAGCAACTGGAAGAGCTGTTGGAGCCCATTTACATTACGAAATTATTGTTAATAAAAAACATATTAATCCTTACAATTTTATTTCCATAGGAAGAAATCTTTTAAGCAGTTCGATTCTTAAAGACTAATTTTAAGTGGCACTGTAATTGCAAAAATATTGAATGAATTTTTATTCAATCCCAATAATCCTAATATTTAATTTGATTGTATTAAATAATACTAATGCTCAAAAGTTGGATGATTGCTACACTATTGCCTCCAAGGTTGAAAAAGAGTTTAAGATTCCAAATAAATTACTTTCATCAATTTCATTTACAGAGACAGGAATTACAAAAAACGGTATTTATCAACCTTGGCCTTGGTCACTAAACGTTAATGGAAAATCAATTTTTTTTGACTCAAAAAAAGAAATGACCAATTATCTGGATAAAGCTATTTATTCGAATGAACAAAATATAGATATTGGGTGTATGCAATTAAATTATAGGTATCATGGTAGGATGTTTAAAAATTTGAAAGACATGATTGATCCAGAAGAAAATATCTACTATGCAGGGAGATTTCTCAAAAAATTATTTTTGAAGTACAAAAGTTGGAACCTAGCAATATCACGATACCATTCGTCAAATCCAATAAGAATGAAAGTTTATTTAAAAAGAGTCCATGAGCATTGGAAAAAAAATAGAGAAGGTAGATATAATCAAGATTTACAAGATAGACAAATTTTATCACAGAAAGAAAAATCAAAAGTAAAAAGTAGAACAGATTTAAAAATTATGTATTTCAAAAAAATTCTCCAAGAAGAAAATTCATAAATGAAATAAGTTTTATTTTTTATGCTGATCTATGGCATAAAATCTGCAGTATTCCTCAAAAGGAGAATAATTATGAATAATTTAAAAGAAATTAAACTTTCAAATAAAACAAAATTAAACAGTGCACCATTTGTTGAAATCGTATATTTTAATGATAAAGAACAAGAATCTTTTAAAGAAATATATCCTGTTTCACATTTTATGGACAAAAACATTGAAGTTTTCAAAACAATTAAAAGCGTGATAAATTAAAATTTGATTTAATATTTATTAAATGCCTATATTTTGAATTTTCATTATTTTTCTTCTCTCTGCTGATGATGGAATACACATTAATTCTCTGTATTTAGCAACTGTTCTCCTAGCAAGGTTGATTCCCTCTTTCTGAAGTTTTGAAACAATTACCTCATCACTAAATGGCTGATTAAGCGGTTCACTTGAAATCAAATTTTTGAGAGTTTCTCTTACTGAAGCCGCTGAATATGATTCACCCTTTTCTGTACTATTAATTGATGCACTAAAAAAGTGTTTCATATCAAATATACCTCTTGGTGTAAGCATAAGTTTTGCACTTGTTACTCGACTTACCGTACTTTCATGCATTCCAATCTTTTTTGCGACATCTTTGAGTATCATAGGTTTTAAGTATGATAAACCTTTTTCAAAAAACTCTTTTTGCTGTTGAACAATTTCACTACTAATTTTGAGTGTGGTTATATTCCTTTGCTCAATTGCTTTAACTAACCATTTGGCAGATCCAATTGATTCTGTAATAAACTTTTTATCACCCTGACTACAATTTAAATTGTTTAATTGATTTGCGTAATTTTCATTAACTACAATTTTAGGCAGTGTACTTTGATTTAATTCAACTTCCCAAGTATTATTTTTGCGTTTTACAATAACATCTGGGTGAAAAATATTATTTTCAGGTGCAGCATAAATATTCCCTGGTTTAGGGTTCATTTGTCGAATAACAGCTAAATTTTTAGCAATCTCTTCTCTTGAACAATTACCTTGCTTACAAATAGTCTTAATTTCACCGGCTGCTAACAAATCAAAATTTTCTAGTAGTATTTTAATTTTATCATTAAATAATTCTTTTGCTTTTAATTGAATTGTCAAACATTCTTGTAGATTTTGAGCAAAAACACCGCTGGGTTCAAAATCTTTCATTCTATCAACTATAGTTTGAACCTTATTTTCTTCGCATCCAATAATTTCAGAAATTTCTTTTAAATCTTTTGTCATCCAACCAGATGAATCAATATAATCAATCAAAACTCGAGAAATAAATTTTTCATCATCTTTATCAAATTCTAAATTAGCTTGATCTGTGAGAACTGACTTCAGTGTTATTTCCTCACTAACCGTTTGTTCAGCAACAGAACCAGCATCGATTGTTTCATAATTTTGTGATTTATTATTACAATTTAATTCTTTATCCCAGCAATTATCATATGCTTCTGATTTTATTTCAGAATCCATTGCATCTTTACTGACAAACTCGTCTTCGAGGTTATGTGTCTCATTTTCATGATCTACCTCACCTTTGTTTTCTTCAAATTTGCTGTCTTCAAGAAAAGGATTTTCCTCTAATTCTTTATTAACTAAATCACATAGCTCTAAATTTGTTAGTTGTAATAATTTTATAGCTTGTTGTAATTGAGGAGTCATTACCAATGACTGACTCTGTTTTAATTTGAGGTTCTGTGTTATTTGCATAATAATATCTCCTTTTATTATAATCTCACAATTTTAAGAATAAAAAGCAAAACTTTAATTTGACAATTTTTTTTAGTCAAAAACCTGACTTTGTTTTAAAAAGTAATTTTTCAGAAGTAAATTATTCAAAAATGTGTAAATTGCTGTTTTTTGTGTATTTTTTCTTTTTTTTTTAAGTATAAATGCTAGAGTAGTCTTGATGATTTTTTTACTTCCTTTTAATATAATTTCTATTATTTTTATTTTGATTTTCTTGAATGTTATTTTTTTGACGCAAGAAAACTTAAATAAATCAAAAAATATTATTAACAATCAACTAGACGTATTTGACAAAAAATTTAAAATTGACAGAGACAAAATTTTAACTTCGGTTATTCAAGAAAAGAAATCACTTGCTGAAAAAAAATTGTCTGAACAAAATTCTTTAAAAGAAAAAAAAATTGTGAAAAAAGAACTTAATAAAAATTTAGGAAAAGTCATTATAGAAAGTTTACCGCCTAATATTCAACAATATTTTGTTCAATATGGGGTATATAAAACAAAAAAAAATCTTATTGAATTAGAAAAGTTAATTGAAAATAAGCTCAAACCAAAATTTAAAAATATTAATTTATTAATAATTCAGGACAAAAAAAATGGTTTATATAGGCTTGTACTTCCAACTAATAAAATATCTTTTGCTAATGACGTGTGTAAATATAGTAAATCTTTAAAATTTGAGTGTTATGTCAAAAAATGATGATAAAAAAGGATGTTTTTTATGCTTATCGATCAGATACTTTATATTTTCAGTTCTTTTAATAATAATTGTTGCACTTACAGCCTCAGACCAACTGCACCTTTTGAAATTTGTCACGCCGCTTAATTTTGCAATATTTGTTTTAATATCAGGATTATTTGTATTTGTAATAAAATTACTCCAATATTTTCAAAGTAAAAAAGATTAGCGATCTCTAAGAAATCTCAAAAATAATCTTTTTTCCGGTACAAATCTACCATAAACATGCCCAGTAAAAAAATTAACTGACCAATAAAATTTGGGCGACCACCAATTTCTCTGTGAGGTCCAAAAAGGTTCTGCAGGTGTGTTTGGAAAATATTTTTTATTAATTTTTGCTCCTGTACAATCGCTACATACTAAACTTTTCAATTCTTTCTTAGTTGGAAGTCTCCATTCACCTTCTAGTTGTTCATTGAGTTGATTTAATGCAATTTCGGCTTCTTCAAGATTTAATTTGATAGCTTCACCACTACAATTTGTGTCATCCCATTGCTGTCCAGCAGAACATTTTAACCAATCTACTTTTTGTTTGAGATCAACTACATAATAACCTTTGTCTATAAGGTTAGTTGCATTTAAATGATTAATACTAAAAAAAATGTTCAATAAGACTGTAATTAGGCTAAAGTTTTTTTTCATATTATTTAAATTTTACTTTGTAATAACTTTATTAACTAAATATATATAAAACTATAACTTTGGTATCAAAGTTGCAACTTACATTAAATATTTTATAATATAAAAATAGGAATTAGTTAATGGATTTAGCATCTCTCATAGGTTTTTTAGGTACCATAGGAATGATTGCTGGTGCAATGATTTCAGCAGGTGGGCTTGGATCATATATTGATATACCTTCAATTTTAATTGTTTTTGGGGGTTCTTTTTTTGCTGTCATGTATACGGCACCTCTACCTGTTTTTTTGGGTTCATTTGGTGCTATGGGTAAAGCTTTTAAACCACCTGTAAAGAAAATGGATGAATTAATTACAAGAATTGTAGAGCTAGCCGGAATTGCAAGAAAAGACGGTATGATGGCATTAGAGGGGCAGGAAACTCCTGATCCCTTTTTTGACGGAGGTCTTCAAATGCTTGTAGATGGTGCAGATGAGCAAAAATTAACTGTTCAGTTAAAAAAAGAGTTAAAAAGCATGCAACAACGCCACGAGAAAATGATTGGTGTTGCTCAAGCTTGGGTCGATATTGCTCCTGCAATGGGTATGATTGGAACATTAGTAGGATTAGTTGCAATGCTTGGTAACATGGCAGACCCAAAAGCAATTGGGCCTGCAATGGCGGTTGCTCTATTGACTACACTGTATGGAGCGATGATTGCAAACACAATTTTTATGCCAATTGTTACAAAATTAAAAGGCTATTCTTTGTATGAACAAATTTACAGAGACATGATAATAATAGGATTACAATTAATATCAAGGGGCGAAAGTGGAAGAAATATTCAAGATCAATTAGTTGCTAATCTTCCTCCTAAAGAGAAACAAGCGCTAGTTGAAGCTGCAGCTTAATAGGTCAAAAAATGGCTGAAGAACAAGTCGAAGAGAAAAAAAAAGAAGAAAAAAAGGATGAAGAAGAGGAGCATGAATGTCCTGCTTGTCCGCCTAAAGGTGCTCCGGCATGGATGGCAACCTTTGCTGATATGGCAACACTTTTAATGGCTTTTTTTGTTTTAATTCTATCATTTGCTGAGTTTAATGTACCTAAGTTTAAACAAATAAGTGGTAGTATGAAAAATGCTTTTGGAATTCAAAGAGTGATACCGGTAGTTGAGCAACCAAAAGGAACTACAATTTTATCGCTAAATTTTAGTCCAAACCCAACACCTGCGGTTACAGAAAATATGACTCAGCAAACTACTGAGACAGACCAACCAAATGTTGAGTTAAAAACTAAAACCCAAGATGCAACAAAGGATGAAGGTAAAGATGAAGAAGCAACAGAGTTAGCAAAAAATATCAAAGACGCAATAGCTAGAGGTGATATTGAGGTTGAAGTTTTAGCTGATAAAGTAGTAGTTAACTTTACTCCACTAGATGCTAAAGAGAAAGAACTTCCAAATTTATTAAAAGAGACCTTAGATTCAATAGAATCAGTTAAATCATCAAGTGGCAAATCTGAAACAGAAGTCCTAATTGGGGGATTAGAAAAGGCTTTATCAAATCTTGCAACTGCTGCGAGTAGCAAAGGTGAAAGTCAAGCAGAGGGAACAGAAGGCGATAGTATTGGTCAATCTGAACAAAGTCAATCGGCAAAGGAAGAGGCAAAAAAAGCTGAACTAGCAGAGGATAAACTTAAAGTTGCTTTGAGAGAGGAAATAGGTGAGGGTCTTGTGAACGTTGACAGGGATGATGATAAAGTAATTATTACGGTAGGATCTGCAGGTGCCTTTAAATCTGGTTCAGCAGAACTTACAAGGAAGGCTAGAGATATAATGGCAAAGATTGCCGAACAAAATAAAAAAGGTAGAAGTGAAATTTTAGTAATGGGTCACACAGATAATGTGCCTTTGACATTTGGTTCAAATTACAGAGATAATTGGGATTTAGCAGCTGCCAGATCAGCATCGGTTGTACAACAATTATCAAAAAATGATTCTCTTGATCCAAAAAGAATGAAGGCAATTAGTTATGGTGAAACAAGACCTATTGAGTCAAATGATACTTCTCAAGGAAGAGCAAAAAATAGAAGAATTGAAATAGAAATAAATTATTGAAATAATGATAGAAAAAAGTCATTTACATAGTTTTAATTCCAAAAGTGCTTTCAACACTAATATAGATAAAAAAAATAAAGTAAATTTTGGTATTAAAAATGAAAGTCCCACGAATAGGTCTAAGTTTCTAGATTGGATAAAAGGTCTTGTTAATCCCCTTCAAAATATACCTATTATAAGTGGTATATACTCAAGTATCAATTCTGACAAACCTGACTCAGATAGAGACTTAGTTCAATCAAGTGCTGGCGGATTTATATATGGAGGTCCAATTGGTGCAATTGCTGGTTTTGGTAATTGGGTTTTCGAAAAGTTATTTGATAAAACACCTACAGAACTTGCATTTGATACATTGGGTATAAGTAATCTATGGAAAGATAAGAAAAACGAGATAAATAAAGTAGAAAATGATTTAAACTTAAAAAATGTTGATTTTTCTGAAAAACAAAATAAAACCGACAATGTAGAAAAAGAATTCAAAGAGCATGATAAGTTAGCTGTTAAGGGAATGACATTTGATTACCCAAAGTGGTCACCGCTAAGCTATCAACCAACTAACAGAAATAAATACAAAAATTTATCATCGCTTTATGATAATAAAACTGAAGTGTCTAAAAATAGAATTTCTATTGATGCTTGAGACTAAAATTCGTCTAATTCTTCAGTTTTATATTTATTAAAATAATCTTCACCTAAAATTTCAAGAATCTTTTCTGTGGTTATTTCATTTACTTTTTCTGTGTATTGACTTAAGAATTCATCGCAAACTTTTGTAGCCCTAGATGCAACTGCTTGCTCAATAAACTCGTTTTCAACTGCAGTTCTTGCCCTTGTAGTTGCTTCAGATTTAGCTTTGGTAAGTCTTCCAATACAACTTCCTTTTTTTCTATTTAAGTCGTCTACTACTTCCATTAATTGTTTATAGCTTGGATCAGGAACATTAATTTTAATGAATTGACCATCAACTGATGATTCAAATTGTAGCTCATCAATCTGGTCTAAAAGAAGTTCTACGTGATCTGTATTAAAAACTAAAAGAATTAATTGATTTTCACTTTCACCCGTTTTTAGGTCACCGACATCAACTAACCGTCTTGGTTTACCGTTCACAGTAATTTTAATACTTTTTATCAATTTCATATTTGCATTTGAAGCTTGAATTTCTTTTATTAGCTCAAGATAATCTTCAATTGCTGCTTTCATTAATGTTTCTGCTTGAACAGAATATTGTTCGTTTTTTGCTACGACCATCAATAACCTCTTAATTTTATATAATTTACTTTATAATTATATCAAAGCTTCTTGTGAATCAGAAATCTTATTTTTTAGATTTTTATCTTCTTTACTATTATTTTCTTGATCGGATTTAATAGGATCTCCTAACCTCGTCACCTTGTATTTGGCTTTGGGATTATGTTCCCTCACAACCTTTTGAGCGTGATCCATATCAGTTGCGCATAGTATCATTGAGTATGCTTTCCCGGACAGAAGTGCAAAACTTATTAAAAGCTCTAATTGACCTATGTAACAATAAATACTCACACATACCCAACCAAAAAGGAAAATCCAAAAATTAGTAGAAATGAGTAAAAAACTTAATACTGCAAAAAGAGATATTAACCACCACTTACTGTGGTATGCAAGCCACATCGGTGGCATTAAACCAGCAAACAAAGACTTAGATTTGCATATTATTTCATAATTGTGAGTTAAATCCCTCATTGCAATATATTCTTTTAAATCTATTTGATCGAAAATTTCTTTTTTTGAAAACTTTTCAGAAATTAATTTTGTTTCATCATTATCAGTAGATATAAATTTAGCTCCTAAGCTACCAGAAACTAGTACGTCAAAAAAACCACCTTCTCTGAAAATTGTAAGTATCGTTTTTTTCTCTTCTTTTTTAAGTAAATTTAAATCCTCAATTAGTGCATTTTCGCCTTTTAAATAAAGATTATTGTCGAGAGCAACAATTACATCATTATCTTTTAGTAATAAGGATTGAGCAACAGTTTTCCTTGTAAAACTATCAATTTTAAGAAAACTTTCGGACTTATTTACTTGCTCCATTTTAAAAATTAAGGATAGGTTATACTTTCTTTTTGATCAACAATTTCTTTAACTAATACTTTATTTTGTTTAGAAATTGCTTCAAGCGCTGCTGTCAAACTTGAAGTATTATTAGAAAGCTCCTTTAGCAGTTTAGCGTTTTGTTTTTTATTTGTATCGTTAAGAAGTTTTTCTACGGCTTTGTTAACCTTAGCAGATGTCATTACGTCGCTTTCTTGAATATTTTGATTCAGTTTACCAGTCTCAGCTTTTAGAGAAGATGAAATTTCTTTTGAAAGATTTGAAACCTCTTTTGAAAGACTTACCATCAAATTTTTGTCATTTTTTTCAATAGCGCTCATTAACATATTTAGCTTATCTTTGATTTCAATATTTGCATTAACTAAATCAGAGTGTTTATTTAAACTTTGATTCATGTTATCAACAGCTTTATTTACATTTTCGACATTTTCAGCAAAAACTACAAGAGCTTCCTTACTAGTACTAGTCATATCTTCAAGTTCAGATAATGATTTAAAATATAACAAGCCTATTAAAATAACTGATACAACTGCTGTTGCAATTGAAGCCGAAAAAATTATTGTTGTATATTTGTGTATTTCTTTCACTTTTTGCTCCGCTTTTATGTATTCGTTTTTCATTCTTTTGTATTCAGACGTAACATCCGTAGCAGCATCTGCTGCATCTAGAGCGATCTTGATACTTTCTTGCATCGTATTAAGTTGCGTATTCATGCAAATCTTCCCTTTTTATCTGTTTTTTGTCCAAATTTATTATTCATACTAAATAGAGCACATTTCATGCCAGAAATCGAGTAAACTTCATTATAAGGATAATTTTTTGATTTAAAACCGAATGCTTTGCATCCCCAAGGATAAAACTTATCATAAGTAACATACAAATGTTTACATTTTTTACAATCAAGAATATTAGCTTTTTTTACCATTTTTTGTCTCTAAAAAAATATATTAATTTTGCAACCTGGAATCTTAAAGCCCCTATAAAGGACAAAAATGCGCAAACCCAAAGTACTATTGCATATAAAATTTGTCCCTCATTATAAAGTTGCTCACCTTTGAAATAACATATGATTGCACTGTAGAAAAAAGCAAAAGTTACTATAATTTTGCTTACATTACTGCTAAACATTTTTATTACCAAATTCATCAAAGACTAAGTCGTTAGGAATTTCAATTTCTGGCTCATCCATATTTTCCCCATTGTTTACCTTATAAATATAAGCTAATGCAATTGCAACTGCACTATATAATTTACTAATAATTTCTTCTCCAATTTCACATGTGTAATAAATCGCCCTAGCAAGAACCGGACTTTGCATTTTTGAGATTCCTAATTCACTAGATTTAGAAATTATTTGTTCAGCTACTTTTCCTCTCCCTTTTGCTATTACAACCGGCGCTTTTGATTCACCAACTTCATATTTTAATGCAACGGCGAAGTGAGTCGGATTAGTTATAATTGCTGTGGCTTCAGATAAATTATCAAGTGAAGCATTTTCTTTTGCAGCTTTTGATGCTGCCTGCATTTGAAGTTTTCTAATTTTTTGTTTTACTTCAGGCTGACCGTCTGTTTCTTTATACTCATCTTTAATATCCTGGTGCGACATTCTTAGTTGTTTTATGTAATCATACTTTTGCCAGGCTAAATCTAGAATCGCTATAAGAGCTAAGCCAAGTAATAAAGCTAAAACTAATTCAGGAAAAAAAGATACAGTTTTTCCAAACGCAGAAGCTAAATTTGTAGTTGTAAGGTATGTTAAATCCGGAACATTTTTTTTAATTATGAAGAATGAGATTGCGCCAAGTAAAAATACTTTTAATAATGCCTTAACAAGATTAACGAGACCGTTAAGTGAAAAAATTCTCTTTAATCCAGAAATAGGATTCATTTTTTCCATTTTCCAGTAGATTGATTTTAGGGAAAAATTTATTCCACCAATTATAAATTGTGTAATTATACAGACAATTGCCAAAGGTATTCCAAAAACTATAACAGTTTTCACAACCATATCTATCGCAGTTGAAATACTGCCAAGAGCACTATGACCATGCTTTACTTCAAGCCCAAATACAAAAAAACCTTTACACAATTTTAAGAAGTCTTCTATAAAAAATGGAGTTATTTGCATCAATAAAATTCCTGCAGCAAGTAGTACAAAAACGAAAACTTCAGTAGATTTTACAACCTTCCCTTCTTCTCTAGCCTTTTCAAGTCTTCGGGAACTGGGGTCCTGGGTTTTTTCTTGACTTTCATCTTTGTCTTCAGCCATTAAATTACTCCTAAAACAACTTCAAGATTTTCTATTGAGTTTTTTACTAGTTCTGCGAAGGCTCCACCTATTGATCGAGTTGCAAAAAATAATAATACAAATGCGATCATTATGGTTATTGGAAATCCAAAAGAAAATAGATTTAGTGTTGGAGCGGACTTAGTAATTACACCAATAGCCATATTTGTTAATAATAATCCCCCAACGATTGGAAGCATTATCAAGCCTGCAGTATAAAACATTGCTCCAGCAGCCTCAATGCCAGAACCTATTAGTGCAATACCTGGAAACCTTGATCCTACTTCTATAACTTCATAACTTTCCACAATCAGGTTTATTGCAAGAAGGTGACCATTCAGTGAAACAAAGATTGTTAATAAAAATAAATCTAGCAAAACACTGAGAACTGGAGTCTGACCACCTGTTTCTGGGTCAACTAAAGCAGAGAAACCAAGTCCAGTTGAAGCTGCAATTTTTTCTCCAGCCATTGAGGCTGCACTAAACCAAACTGTAAGACTCAGACCACTTGCAACTCCAATTAAAATTTCAATCAAAACTAAAAAAAATAAATTTTCAATGATATACTGACTTAATTCTATGTCAGAAGTTTGACCAAAAAAGAAAAAAGATAAAATCATAGAAAAAACTATTTTTGCATGTAGTGGAATATTTCTTGAACCTAAAAAAGGACTAGAAATTAAAAAAGATGATAACCTTATTGAAGATAAAATAAAAATTAGTAAAAAATCAATTAATTGGTTTAATTCTAGTCCTGGAAGTTTATTAAAAGGCTCATAAAATGGTAGGGGAATTTCAACCATTACTTAATTCCGCTAATAGTATCAAATATAAAAGAAAAATAGTCTGTAAGGCTTACGATAAAATAGTTTGCCATAAAACCCATAGCGAAAATTACTAGGACAACTTTAGGTACAAAACTGAGTGTCATTTCCTGAATTGATGTTGCGGCTTGAATAATACCAATTGTTAATCCTATAGCTAAAGCTGCTCCCAGAAAAGGTCCACTGGAAATTAATACTTGATAAAAAGCTAGTCTTACCATTTCAATATTTTCGTCAAAACCCATAATTTATCTCACTATTGAAAAGTTCCAACTAAAGAGCCTACTGTCATTGTCCACCCATCGACAAGTATAAATAAAAGTAATTTGAAAGGTAAAGCTATTAGCATCGGGGATAACATCATCATACCAAGTGACATAAGAATTGAAGCCACAACCATGTCAATTACAAGGAAAGGTAAAAAAAGTAAAAATCCAATTTGAAATGCAGTTTTTAGTTCACTTGTCATATATGCTGGAAGAACTATGTAAAAAGGAACATCTGTTGGGTTGTCAAAATTTTCTTCACCTGCCATGGCAGAAAACATATTTAGATCGTTGTTCCTTGTATTTCTTATCATGAATTTTTTTAGTTCATTTCCACCACTTTGAATAGCCTCAGTCATCGTTATTTCACCATTTTGATAAGGACCTGAAACATCAGAATATATTTTGTTAAAAGTTGGCGCCATAATGAAAAAAGTTAGGAACAATGAAATTGCAATTAAAATTTGATTTGGTGGTGTTTGCTGAGTTCCTAATGCCTGTCTGAGAATTGACATAACGATTATTACTCTTGTAAAAGCTGTCATTCCTAATACAAGTGATGGTAAAATAGTTAGGGCTGTCATTAAAGCTAGAATCTTTAGAGACAATGAATAAGTTTTTCCACCATTTGGCAATTCGGTTACAGTTAAAGCCTCTAAACCAGAAGTGATTTCTTGGGCATTTAGTGAATTAGTCAATAAGAAAATAAATATTAATGAAAAATTAACTACAAATTTACTTTTCATTTTTTAACCTTTTTTCAATCAAACTTCTTATTTCAAAAGCTTTTTTATTTTTTGTTTCTAACTTTGTTTGTTCTATGTTGCTTACTTTAGAATTATTTTCATTTTTAATCTCAGTAAGAATAGCTCCAGAATTTTTTCCTGAAATAAAAAGGAAATCCTTATCATCTATCTTTAAAATTAGGGCTCTGTCTCCTTGACCTAAAAGAGTAACATCACTCACCTTCATTCTTTTTTGATTCTGTAGTTTGTTAGAAATAATGTATCTATTCTTTTTAATAAATAAAAAGATTGCAAAAATTGCTACAAAAAACCCCATCACAATTAAATATTGATCAAAAGATGGGCCTGAAAATTCTGTCATAATCTTGAACTCCTTATGGTTTATCTATAACCATAAGCAAGAAACCTGCCATGACTTAGTTTATAGGGTCTTTGTTATATAAGTTACTGAATTTATTTATATTTTTATTATATTTAAATGCCAAAATATTGACAATTTATAGATTTTGAACTCTCTCTTCAGGATCAACTACCTCTGTGAGCCTAATTCCAAATCTTTCTCCTACCATAACTACTTCTCCTTTGGCAATCATGGTACCATTAGCAAGTATATCAAGAGGTTCACCAGCTAATCTATCTAATTCTACAACTGAACCCTCATTTAATCTTAGTAAATCTCTAATCTTAATTTCAGTATTGCCAACTTCTACAGTTAGTTTTACATCTATATTTTCAAGAACTCTTAAATTATTAGCAGCTGAGCTATCCTTTATTTTTGAATCAACTTCTTGACTTTGCTGATCAGTTTTTTTTGGATCTTCTGATACCTGTGCATTCTCATTTTTAGTTTCTGAATTTACATTTTCAGTTGTTTCAGCGTTCATTTTTTTCTCCTAAAATGTTTAATCTTTCTTTTAAATTGACTGCAATATTACCTTTAACTTGTCCCATTTCTGCCAAAAAATATTTTTGATCTTCAACATAAAAATCAACAGTATCTTCAACATTAACAGGTAGTACATCACCTTTTTTTAATACTAGTAGTTTAGACATTGAAACAGTTGGTTCAGCCAAATTACTATATGCTTTCAAAGGAATTTCCAAAACAGCATTTTGTAATCTATCCTGCCAATTAAGGTTCGAATCAATAACATCAGATTGCACTCTTGATCTTAGTAAAGACGATACTGGTTTTAACGTTTGTAATGGATATACAATATCAAAGGATATTGAATCAATCTTTGGTAATTGCATTACAAATGAACAAACTATTACCAGATCAGTTGCTTCAACAAATGCAGCAAATTGAGGATTTTGCTCTCTACTTTGAAATTTAAGTGTTATAGGCGTTAAATCTTTCCACGAAAGTTCTAAAGTATTACAAATACCAGTATTGATTACTTCAATAATTTTTTCTTCTGTTGAAGTAAATTCAGTTCTTGAATTATCACTTATTTCTAATTTACCTCCATACCTGCTACTTGTACATAAGCTTACGAAGTTCGGAGGTAGGACAGTCAACATGGAACCTCTTAATTCCTCTATTCTGTTATTAGTTAAACTCATAAAAGCATCAAGTCCTGAACTATATTCTTCAAAGGTTTTTACTTCTGGTGGAAATGAACTTATTCTTGGTTGAACTCTTAATAGAGGTAAAAATACTGTTCTTACCATTCTTGCAAATCTCTCGTTGATTAGTCTAAGCGCATAATAATCACCTAGTAAGGTCAGATCATCAGATCCAAAAGTAAAAGGTTTTACTTCTACATCTTTACCTGATTTGATTGTTGATTTACTTAAATCACCAGTTTTTAAACCCTCCATGAGAGCAGTTACTTCATCCGATGATAATTTTCTTGATGGTTCTGCCATATTTTTCCTTAAATAAAACTATTGTAAAACAAACGATGTAAAATGAACATTTTCAACTCCACCAAATCCTTCTACATCTTCAAGGATTAAATTGATCCCCTCTTTCAATTTTTCTGCAAGTTGCTTTTTACCTTCTCTATTTGATACATCTTCTGCAGTAAACTCAGATATGATACCTAATATTTCAGATCTTAAAGCCAATTGGTGACTGTCTACATTTGCCATAACTTGCTCATCATATTGTGTTGACACACCTAAGGAAACCTGAAGAAATTTTTTAGAACCTTTTAAGTTTGTTGTAAAATTACCAGGAAATTCATAGTAAGTTGTTGCAAATAGTTCTTCCTCTGGAACAAGTTTAGGAATTTTCTTTGGTCCGACTGGGCAATTTCCTTCTTCATCTTTTTCTTCTTCAGCACATTCATTTTCAGCTATTTCTTCTGTTGATTCATCGTCTTCTTCTAATTTTTCAGGGTTTTCTTTTTTCTCTATAATTTGTGATATTTCACTAGAGGGATCAGTACTTTCTCCACCAAAGAAAAAAGCCCCTACAAAAGCACCTAAAGCTAGAAGAACAAGTCCACCAACTCCCATTAAAGCAATTTTTACAATTCCACCTTTATTATTATTTTCTTCTTCCTGATTTTTATTTTCAGCCATAACCTTGTTCCTTTTTTATTGTATAAACTTATGCATTAATATCAACTTTATGTAATTTTTTTTTAGCGCTACTTATTTCCTGACCTTCTTTACTACTAGTTTCAATTTTTCTTTGCATTGAATCAAAATTATCATTTTTTTTTTTATTATTATTTTTACTATTTTCGTTCGAATTATTTTGGTGACTTGCTTGAAACATGCTATCTGATCTCAAATTATCTCTATTAAGTAAATCATTAAGTCTCATCTGGTTTTCATTTAATAAATGAGCAACAGTTTTATTCTCGGCATTTATTTTAATATTAGTTTTTCCATCCTCGACGTTAACCTCAACTTTTAGTTTACCTAAATTTTTTGGTTTAATTGTGAAGTCAATCTTATTTTTACCATTTTCAATATTTTGTTTTAAAGATTTAATAAATTTTTCTCCCCATCCACTTTCAAGTAAGTCTAAAAACTGTTTATCATGAACATTATTATAATTAATATTTTTTGTTACAGTGTTTTCAATTAAATTTCCTCTATTTAAATTTTCAGCGTTATTAGACAACAACATTTTATTTTCAGTTGTTTGTTTTAACATATGTTTACTAACTTTGTTCGTTGCAAATTTTTGAATTGATATGTCTGATTTTTCTTTTGAAAGATATTCTACTGAAATTTTAAAAATTTTATTTTTATCTTTTAGTCCTTTCTTTTTTGAATTTTTCATTACACTATTTGAAAACAATTGATTGGATTTATTGATTAAATTGGAATTTTTTTGTAATTCATTATTAAGGTTATCTTTTTTATTTTCTTTAACGAGAATATCAGTAGTATCATTATTTTTAAAGTTGCTATACTTCCTGGAACTATCAGTCAAATCACCTTGTTTTTTTTTCTTATTTGTAATACCAATTGAATTGATGAGATAGTCTTTTTGATTAAAATTTAAATTTTGTTCCTTGAAGTCCTTTTCTTTATTTTCAGTTTTAGGTAAATTTATATTTTGAAAAGATTTTAAATTAAAACTTATTTTTTCAGCTTGATCAGTATTACTGGTAACCTCTTTATCATTAAGAAAAATGGATATTAGTGATTTGGCTGCAAGTAATGAATTTTTATCACTTTTAATTTCTTCACCATCAGTGTTTATAATTGTGTTATTTATTTCATTAGCGTTAGTATTAGCATTGTTTGGGTTTATTGATTCAATAGAAGATAAATTTACAAGTGAGAACAACTCAGCAAATACTCCATCTAATCCTTCAGATTTTATATTAATAAACTTGTTATTTGAATCTACTGTTGGTAATTCTCCTTTTTTTTTCAAAACATCCATTAAATATACCTATATTAAATTTTTACAGAAATATTCTGCAAATCTAATGCCATGTACATTTTTACAAACCTGAGCCTTTATTAAAAAGAGTGATTTCTGTTTTCTTTTCTGTTTCTTCATTTGAAAGGTAATCAATATCTTTAATTTTATTCTTAACAACCTCTTCCTGTTTTTTTATTTTTGATAATTCTTTCATTTTACTTTTAATTTCAGCTTGTAAGAAATTTTCTCTGCTTTTTGATATTTCTACTCTTTTTCGAATCTCTTCTTGAAAATATGACATATTTTTTAGATCACTACTTGTCAGTAGTTGCCCTATATTTGACTTACTTTTGTTTAATAAATCATTAAGAGATTTAACAGCATTTCTATTTTTATCTTTTTCCTTTGAAAGAGAGGAAATTTCTTTGAAAGATTGATTTTTACTTATTTTTTTTTTTAGAAGTAATAAATTATAAGTTTTTTTCTTCATTTTAATTTATTGAGTATAATTCTTTTAGGCTATCTTCAAAATTTGAAGACTGGTCTTCTGCTTGGGTGATTAATTTGCAAATCTTAGACCAGTTTTCAATTGCCTTATCAATTTCTTCATTTTGACCTTTATTATACCCACCCATTAACACAAGATCCCTATTTTCTAAATACAATGAATAAAGTTTTTTTATATAAGTAGCCTTTTCAATATGCTTTTCTTCAGCGATTGAATTCATAACCCTACTTAAAGATAAATTTATATCTATAGCAGGGTATATTCCCATCTGAGCGTGTTGTCTCGAAAGTACTATGTGTCCATCCAATATTGCTCTTGCAGTATCAACTACAGGATCATTAGTATCATCAGAGTCCGCCAAGATAGTATAAAATGCAGTAATACTTCCACCGTTGGTGCCTGTACCAGTTCTTTCAATTAAATTAGGTAGCATTGAAATAACCGATGGAGGATACCCTTTTGATGTTGGTTGTTCACCTAATGCTAAACCAACCTCTCTTTTGGCATGGGCAATTCGAGTAAGAGAGTCCATAATAAGCAAAACATTTTTCCCTTTATCTCTAAAATATTCTGCAATAGATGTTGCCCTTTCAGCCCCCCTAATTCTTAACAGAGGAGATTTATCTGCTGGAACCGCAACAATAACTGTTTTTTGTCTTGTTTTTTCATTAAAAACCTGTCTTACGAAGCTACCAACTTCTCTACTGCGTTCCCCTATAAGAGCGACAACTACTACATCTGCAGACGTAAATTTGGTCATCATGCTAAGTAGTATAGATTTTCCCACACCTGAGCCTGCTATTATTCCGAGTCTTTGTCCTCTGCCAACTGTTAGAAGAGAGTTAATTGCTTTAATACCAACATCTAATGGTTCATTAATTGGTTCCTTGTTCATAGGATTAACTGATTTACCTGTAATAGGCCAATAATTTTCACTTATTTCTATCGGTTTTGAACCATCTATAGCTTTACCTTGAGCATTAATAACTCTTCCTAGTAATTTATCACTCACATTTATGTAAAATCCATTTTCAATTACTTCAACCGGTGCACCAGAAATAACATTTGCGTTTAAGTCATGAATAGCTAATAAATTTCTGCCATCTTTAAAACCAATTATTTCTCCAGTTACAAACTTATCATCACTACAATTAATCTTACAAATTGTTCCAATAGGACTTGGAAATCCACTGCATTCAGCAATTTTACCATCAAATCTTGAAATTTTACCTTTATAAATTTTATCTTTTTTTAAAGAAGTTTTTGAAAAGTTTTCATGGATTTTGTTTAGAATAGCCGACATATTATTTCTTTTTTGGGGTGTGTGATTGATTTGCTATTTCAAAATCATCATTAAACAATATTTTTTTTGAGAATATTTCTTCAATTTCAATTTCACCAGAACTAATTTTAATATCTCCTCTTTCTAACTTGCTATCTTCTCTAAGATTGATATCTGTATTTGGTTTATGACTTTCTAAGTATTTAGCAATAATTTTTAAATCTTCAGGATTAAGAAACACATTAATTTTGTTTGTTGAATTAGATATTAAATCAGCTAATTTGGATATTTTCTGATTAAATTTTCCAGGTTCTAATGATATTTCATACCCAATTATTTCCCTGCAAAGTTTTAAAATTGAAACATTAATTTCCTTAGAGAGCTTTTCAGTAAATTCTTTTGAAACAAAAAAAAGATTATCGATGGTATTTTTAAGAGTTATTGCTAAGTTGTTTTCTCCTTTTTGTAATTCTTTTTTAATATTTTTAACGCCTAAATTGTATCCATGATAATAATATTTTTTTGCTAATTCTTTTGCTTTTAAATCTGCTTCTTGCTCAGTATACTTTTTTATTAATTTTGGTTTATTTTCTGTTTCTATTTTTTTATCAGAATCTTTGCTTTTTGTTTCATCAGGCTGATTATTTTTTTTAGCTTCATTTTTGACTTTATTTTCAGAAGTTATATCTTGCTTTGTCCCACTATTTTTCCTAGCAATTTTAATTATGTCAGTTCTTTGAAAAGTATTTGATATTTTACCAGAAATATCAGTTTCTTTTGTAAAATCCTTATTTGCTTTTCTAAGAATTCCAAGAATTTCGTCTGTATTTAAAGAATTATTTTCTTTTTTTTTTAGGTTTGTTTGATTTTGCATCATACGTAATCATCTCCACCTCTTCCAGCAAGAACGATTGACCCTTCATCAGACATTGTTCTTGCAACATTAATAATTGCTTTCTGCGCTTCCTGAACTTCAGTTAACCTTAGTGGTCCTAAAACTTCCATTTCATCTTGTATGTTAGCAGCAGCTCTTTGAGACATACATGAAAATATTTTTTCTTTCAATTCGTCATCTGTGCCCTTAAGCGCTATTATTAGAACTTCTTGTTCAACATTTCTTAACAATGTTTGCATGCTCCTGTCATCCATCAGTATCAATGTATCGAATGTAAACATACTTTCTTGGATATCTTTTGCTAAAAGTCGATCTTTTTCCCCTAATGACTTTATTATCCTTCCTTCCATATTTTGTTTAGTAAAATTCATAATTTGTGCTGCAGCTTTTACTCCACCAACTGAAGAAGCTCTTAGAGATGTATTAGTTTTAAACTTAAGTTGCATCACTCTTTCAAGTTCATGAAGTGCATCTGGTTGAACTGTTTCAAGTGTAGCAATTCTATGAATTATGTCTGCTTGAATATCTTCCGGAAGCATTACTAACACATCAGCTGCAACTCCTGGTTCTAAGTAAGAAATAACAAGAGACATTATTTGTGGATGTTCATCGGCAATTAATTCTGTGACAGATCTGGCATCCATCCAATCAAGAATTTCGATTGGTTTATCAGATTCCGTGGGAGTGATTCTTCCAAGAACTGATTGTGCTTTATTCTCACCCAATGCTTTAGTCATCACATTTCTAATATAATTTGAAGATCCCATTCCTAAATCTGTCTGTGTTTTAATTATTGCAAGAAATTCATCTAATACTTGATTGACTGTATCTTGATCTAAACCCGCAACTGAATACATCTCTTTTCCGAGTTGTTGTACTTCTTTTGGTCCAAGGTTCTTTAAAATTTCTGCAGCTTCATCTTCTCCAAGAAGCATCATAAGAACAGCACATTTTTGAGTGTTACTTAGTCTCTCATATGGTGTTTTTTCTTCTTCTTCTTGAGTATTATCTACTTTTTTTTCAGCCATAATTCTATTCTATATTAATTTGTTTCTTTTTGAAGTAATTGTCTAAATACATTAGAAACTTTTCCTGATTCATCTCCTACAATCATTCTTATGACTGCAACTTTATCATCATATGTATTTGCTGTATCCAACATTTCAGCTGAAATAGCAGATTTTTTTGGTTTAAGTTTGGCTTTAATATCCTCTAACGACTCACCTTCTTGTACTTCAACTTCTTCTTCTTTTTCATCTTCAATATCAGAATCTGTAACCATTGTTCCACCTGCAGAAACAGGTACCAGAATTCTATTAAGAAGTGGTTTTAATGCTCCAAATGTTATTATTGCTAATATTAAAACTGTTGATAGTTGACCTACCATATTTTGAAACCAAGATTTTTCATACCATTTAGTTTCAAGAACATCAATTTCATCAATAAATTCACCACTTGTAACAACAATAGAATCACCTCTATCTTCTTCAAATCCAACGGCTTCTTTTACAAGAGATGAGATTTTTTCTCTATCTTCATCACTTATTGGTTGAGATACAATACCTTCTGGTGTTTCCACTAATTTATTTTTTACTAAAACTGCTGTTTTTACTTTTGTTATAATTCCAACAGGCTTGACCACTGTACTTAACTTTTTACTAACTTCGTAATTTCTAACATTACTGGTTGATCTCTGTCTAAATTCAGCTTCAGCTTCACTTTGTGGTGCTTCAGTTCCTAACTCTGCGGCAAGAGGTGCCTGATTAGCTACCGCACCAGGTATGCCTCTTGCAGGTCTATCAGCCGACTCTTCAGCACTATTTTGCTCACTACGCTTTGCAATTGATTCAGGGTCTACAACTTCTTCTGTAACTTGAGAACTTGTGTAGTCCATTAAGATATTTACCTGAGCCGTTAAATTACCTGGTCCAACTATTGGGGTAACAAGAGAAATTATCCTCTCTCTATATAGTTTTTCGACCTTTAACCTGTGTGCTAATTGTTTTTCCGTTAACGCAGAATTTGGGTCATTTTCTGGTTTGGATAATAAAGTTCCATACTGATCAACAACTGTTACATTATCAGATGCCATATTGGGAATTGATGATGAAACAATATGTACTATAGATTGAACTTGCTCTTTTGATAATACTCTTCCATCAGCTAGCTTTATAAATACTGAAGCAGTTGGAGGTGCTGAATCTCTTACAAATACAGATTTTTCTGGAATAGCTAAGTGAACTCTTGCTCCTAAGATATGAGAAATTTCATTTATAGATCTAGACAATTCTATTTCTTGAGTTTGTTTCATTTTCATAAATTCGACGGATCTACTTGTACCTAAAGGAATGTCTTCAAGTAAATCATAACCTTGCGGTACAGAACTCGGTAACCCTTCGGCAGCAAGTTTCATTCTAGCTTCATAATATTCAGGTGAGGGAACTAAAACTTCTCCTGTTGTTCTATCAACAGAAACATCAATACCATTAGCTTTGAGTACATCAACAATACGTGATTTTTCACTTTCTGGTAGAGCAGAAAAAAGTGCTGTCTTTGGTGGTTCTCTGAAGCTTACAAAAAGTACAATACCAATAAAAATAACGAACAATGTTATCATAACTGGAATTGATCTCTGAACAGCTGGTTCGTTAGAAAACTTTTGAAAGTTTTCTAACATGTTGGTTGCTCTACTCATCAAATTACTACCAGAACTTGAGAGTTCATTTACTGTTTTAATATTTTGTGTTTGTTCTGCCATTTTTTTATCCTAATTAATAATTCTTAAACGGGCATATTCATTATATCTTTGTAAGCACTCAAAACTTTATTCCGAACATTTAATGTCATTTGAAAACCTAATGATGATAATTGTTGTTGAATCATAACTTTAGTTAAATCATTCTCAAATCCAAGTTCAAAATTTTTAGTTATCTCAGCACTTTGTTTTTGAGTATCTGATACATTTTGAATAGCTTTTTCGATATTACTTAAAAAATTTCCTGAATCAGTATTATCACTTACTGATTGTCTGGTGGTATTTATAATATTTTCTTGTAATTTTTTTACAGTTTCTTGAGTATTACTAATATCTGGTGTCAATGTTGTCATTCTTGGTTTCATTTTTACCTCCTAAAAACCTAAAGCAGCTTTATTTGCTTCTTCAGCATTATGATTTAAATTTTGAATTTGAGTCTCGATATCGTTATCAATCATGATATCCAGGTCAGTAATCATATTGTCTTTTGATAATACAATCGCTCTTTGAAGAACATTTTCAAGTTCCCTGACATTACCTGGCCAGCTATAATTGGTAAGTACTTTTTGAGCACTTTCACTTATAAAAGGAATCTTTGAAGAACTTTCAACGTGGCGTTTTAACAATGCAAGGCTTATTGGTATGATATCTCCTGGTCGTTCTGATAAATTGGTTGTTTCAATCGGAAATACATTAAGCCTGTAATATAAGTCTTCTCTAAAAGTTTTATTTTTTACTTCACTCATCATATTTCTATTAGTAGTTGCAATTACTCTTACATCTACATCTATGTCTCTTTGACCTCCAATAGGTGTAACTTTTTTCTCTTGTAAGACACGTAGAAGCTTAGCTTGAAGAGATAATGGCATTTCAGAAATCTCATCTAAAAGAAGTGTTCCAGTATCGGCTGCCCTAAAAATTCCTTTATTAGCAGATGATGCTCCTGTAAATGCACCTTTTTCGTGACCAAATAACATGGCTTCTAGCATATTCTCCGGTATAGCAGCACAGTTTACTGCGATAAATGGATTGTCTTTTCTTTTTGAATTTTGATGTATGTAATTTGAAATGACCTCTTTTCCAGTTCCTGTAGGACCGTGAACAAAAACAGTGACATCAGTTTCAGCAACTCTTTTTGCTAATTTAATCAAACTCAATGTTCTTGGATCTGCAAATGAAAACTTTTGTTGAGAGATTATATTAATCAACAATTCAAGAATAAAATCATTTATTTTTTTAAAACTAATATTTAAAACAGATTCTCCTAAATGTGATTGAATAGAGTATTTATCAGAATTTGATTCTAAAATTAAAATTTTTGAACAACCAATATTTCTACCAAATTTGATAAGTTTTTCTCTACCACCAATCTTTTCTTCAAATAATTTGTTAGTAATAATTTTTGATTTACCAATGTTTTCGTCTTTTATCTCATCATAACTTTTTATATTTGATGAAATTTTTCTAAATTCTAGAAATTTTCTAATTAGTTCTAAATCTTCATTTCTAAATTCATTGTTTATTAAAAATAATTCTTCCATTTTTGCCTCATTAAATTTTATACAAATCCTATAAGCAAAAATGTTACCAATGCTTATTTATTTTAAAATGAAATTTAAAAAACCAAATATATTCAGTAACTTAAAAATACTTTTTTTTTTTTTCTTTTTTTGTAAAGTTATTTTTGTCATGATTCTGACATACTTAAATATAAAAATTCAAAAAATTGACCATCAGTATTTATGGAAGAAATAATAAAAGGTAATAGTGAAGCAACTCTAGAATTAAAAAAATTAGTTAATTTAGTTTCAAAATCTAATTCTACTGTTTTGTTAAGAGGCGAGACTGGGTGTGGAAAGGATGTAGTTGCGCAAGCAATTCATCATTCTTCAGAAAGAGGGGGTGATTTAATCAATGTGAACTGTGCAGCAATACCTTCAGAACTTCTTGAATCTGAACTTTTTGGTCATGAAAAGGGATCTTTTACAGGCGCTGACTCTCTTAGACAGGGTAGGTTCGAATTATCAAATAATGGAACACTCTTCCTTGATGAAATTGGTGACATGCCAATGTCTCTGCAAGCAAAATTATTAAGAGCAATTGAAACAAAGTCAATTCAAAGAGTTGGTGGGAAAAAAGAGATTAAGTTAGATTTAAGATTAGTTTGCGCAACCCATCAAAACATTGAAAAAAAAATAGATGATGGTACATTTAGAGCAGATCTTTTCTTTAGAATAAATGTCTTTCCAATTGAAATACCAACACTTTCTGAAAGGAAGGAAGATATACCCATTCTGGTAGACCATATAATTAATGAAATTTCATTGAATCAAGAATTAGTACCCAAATTTGATACCTCTGCAATAAGGGCGTTGCAGGAATATATTTGGCCAGGCAACGTTAGAGAACTTAAAAATGTAATTGAGAGGGCTGCAATTATTTTTCCGAAAACAATTATAAAATCAAATAATGTAAAAGAAAATCTTATTAAAATTAGCCTTCCTGATAGAATTGAAGAAAAGGAGGGATTATGGGACATGACCGGAGATTTACCGCTTACTAAAGAATCAAATAACAATATAACTAAACAAAATGAGAATCTTTCTCAATTACCTCACCCAAAACATTACAGAAAATGGTTTGAATATATGGATAAAATTGATTTAAGAAGACATCTTAGTGAAATTGAAATTAATTTAATTGAAGCTGCTCTTCAAGTAAATAGTGGTTCTGTTACAAAAAGCGCTGATAGTTTAAAGATTAATCGAACCACTTTAATTGAAAAAATGAAAAAACTCTCAATAAGAAAACTCAATGATGAATAATAAAGATTTTAAGTTTTACCTAAATGTTTAATTCCTTTTTGTTTAGCAAAATTAATTTGTTTTTGTCTTTCTGAAAATCTTTTTTTTTGTTTTTCTGATGTTTTATTAATACATTTTGAGCACGAAACTCCTTTTTTATAATCATTAGATAAAAAATCAACCTTAGATATTGCTGAACCACAGGCAAAACATATACCATATTTACCTTTTTTAAGATTTTTATCAACAGTAACTCTTTCATCAAAAACAAAACATTCTCCATTGAAGTTAGAACCGTTATCTTTACTAGATAAATATTTTAAAATACCCCCTTTGAGCTGATAGACGTTTGAATTACCTTTTGATATCAATAAAGACGTTGCTTTCTCGCAACGAATACCTCCAGTGCAATATGTAAAAATTTTCTTATCTTTTATTTTGTTCCAGTTTTTATTTACCCAACTTGGAAACTCAGAAAAGCTTTTTATATCAGGTAGGATTGAGTTGTTAAAACTTCCAATATCAGACTCATATTGATTACGTGTATCTAAAATTACAACATTTTCATCAGTGCAAAACTTGTCCCATTTTGAGGCATTAACATAAATTCCCCGTTTTTTCTTAACTCCATGATATGGAATTCCAATCTTAACAATTTCTTTTTTTATCTTTACTTTAAATTTTAGGAAAGGCGATTTTTGAACAAAATTTGTATTTTTGATTATGTCATTTGATATATTTTTATTTATCATTTCAAAAAATTTTTTTAGGATTGATTTACTTCCAAAAACAGAACCATTAATTCCTTCTTTTGAAATGATTATTGTACCTTTGATATTATTTACTTGATCAAAATTAATTATTAATTCTTTAAATACTATTGGATTTTTGATGTTAATAAATTTATAAAAGGAGATTACTTGGTAACAGTTGTTAAAGTTTTTATGCATGAAATTTTTCTTCAGAATTTTTTTAAAGCTTTTATAGCATTAGACCCTATTGCACTCATACCTATTTTTGCTTCTCTTTCTATAAGGATTGATGAAAAAAAAATATTATTTTTATCTTTTTTCTTATTTCTTTTAACATCGATATTGATAACATTTTTTGCAATTTTTGGAAATCTATTTTTAGATTTTATGGGTGTATCAATTTACTCTTTTCAGATTGCTGGTGGAATTTTTTTATTTTTTATAGCCTTTGAAATGTTATTTGAAAAAAGAAATGAAAGAAAAAAAAAATTTGTAAATGACAAGTTAAATAACCAATTCCTCCAAAGTTATATTATATTTCCAATTGCTGTACCTCTAGTAGTTGGCCCTTCTGCAATTACCCTTGCAATTTTAGTTTCTGAAAAATTTACATTTTCAATTGCCAATTTTTTTTATCAGATATTACCGCTTATTTCGGTAACTCTAATAACTTCAATATTCTTTTTATCTTCAAAATTAATAGCAAAAAAATTAGGAACCTCTTTAATATTAATTTTACAAAAAATATTTGGTATTATTTTAGGTGCCTTAGCTGTTGAATTTATAATAAATGGGTTTAAATTAACATTATGAAAGTTAAATCGCCTTGTAAAAATAAGTGTGAATTGGATTTAAGTAAAGAATATTGTATTTCTTGCCAAAGAACTACAAAAGAAATTGAAAACTGGACTTTTTTCTCTGAAGAACAGAAAAGAAAGATCATTAAACAGTTAAAATTAAGGTAAACTAATGTATAAGCTTTTTTTTTTAATTACCTTTACATTCTCTAGCCTTAGCGCGGATCGACTAAGTTGGATAGGTAGTTGGATGGCTTTAGATGAGTGGAAATCTGAATTTAATATTGAAATAATAGAAACAGGAATGGCAATTTCGACTTATGGAAATGGTGAAAAAGGACAATGGAAGATTATTGATGGTAATTTAGAAATTATCTGGGAATCCGGAAGAAAAGATTATATTTTTTCAGGTGTAATGGGTATTCAGAGATTGAGTGATTTTAAAGGAAAAAAATATACGACAGGTATGAAAAAATTACTTAATTAATCTTAAATTTGGCTTTTTTAAAAGTTTTAAGAGTTTATTTAATGATGTTGATTTTGCCAAAATTTGATTTTTATTAGAAAGTGTGTATTTCTCTGTATTTTGATAATATTTTAATATTTTAAATTCTGGGCTCCTTGAAAAGGATTTATGAATATTAAAGATTGCACAATTCTTTGAAAAGAAAATTGAATAATCTTTCCATTCACCAATAGCAATTTTTTTGCTGTAAATCTCCATAATTTTATTTAACTCTAATTTTGAAAACCTAACTAACTTAAATTTATTTTTGTTACTTTTAAAATTTTCTAACACAACTAATTGATATTTATCTTAAATAAACTATAAATTAATAGTTTATTTTAATATTTTAATTATATCTACAAAAAAATGAGCGAAGAATTTATTAGAGAAGTTGACGAAGAAATTAAAGAAGAAAGGCAAATGCAATTATGGAAAAAATTAGCTCCATATTTCATTTCCTTAGCTTCAGCAATAATTTTACTAACAATTTCAATTGTTGGGTGGCAAACATATTCAAAAAAACAGAAAGAATCTCTTGGTGATGATTTCTCAGCTGCTGTGGAACTGATTCAAGAACAAGACACTGATGCTGCTTTACTTGCACTGGAGAAAGTAGCTAGCAGTTCATCTGATGGGTATATAACATTAGCAAAAATGAAGCAGGCATCCATATTAATTTCAGATGGAAAAATTGATGATGGTTTAAAATTGTACCAAGACTTAGAAAATACCGCAGTTGATTCGTCTTTTAGAGATATTTCTACTCTTTTTTATGTTCTTAATGCCATGGACCATAAACCAGTTGATTTTTTAATAAAAAAATTAGATAAGTTCTCTGATAATAATCCTTGGAGTGCAACTGCCAATGAACTAAGAGCATTTTTATTTCTCAAAGATGGTGATATGAATAATGCAAAAAAAATGTTTGAGAAAATTTCAAAGAGACAAGATGTTCCAAGAGATATTAAAGGTAGATCAAATGATATGTTGAACTTTTTAAAAAATAAAAACTAAAATGAAATGTTTTTTTTATTTGTAGCTTTACTTTTATTGAATGCATGTAGTTATTTTGATGAAGAAGAAATTAAGCTACCTGGGAAACGTGTAGATGTATTTGAAAAAAAGTCTCAAAAACTTATTAAATCAAATAAATCAGTTATTTTACCAGAACCCAAAGAAATAAAAAACTGGCCTTTACATAATCACAATGCATCAAACAATTTAACTCATTTTTTAAGTAATAAAAAATTAAAAATAAAATGGGTAAAAGAATCATCTTACAGCGGCAGTAAAAACGATTTTTTTGTTGCAAAACCAATTATTTATAAAAATAGAATTTATAGTGTTCTTGCAAACTCAATAATTAGCGTTAGAAATGCAATCACAGGTAAAAAAATATGGGAAAAAAAATTAAGTGAGGAAAGTGATGAAGAAATTTTCTTTACTGGTGGTTTAGGTATTAATGATGACACACTATTTGTTTCATCAGGAATTGGAAATCTTTATTCTATAAACCTAAATACACGAGAAATAAATTGGAAAAAAAGTTTTTCTAGTCCAGTATCTGCTCCTCCATTGATTTTTTCTAATAAAGTAATTGTTATTACCGATGATAACCAGACAATTGCATTAGAAAAATTTAATGGACAAGAAATATGGTCACACTCAGGAAGTTTAGAAAATGTGTCAATAATTGGAGGGGTCAGCCCGTCTTTGAAAGACAATGTTTTATATGTGACTTATACATCAGGAGAGATATTTGCACTAAATTCTGAAAATGGGAGTATACTATGGTTTGAAAATATTGCATTAGGAACAATCTCAACCAGAAATCTTATTTTTGATATTCAGTCCTCTCCTGTAATACATAAAGATAAGTTGTTAGTATCAAGTTATATTAATAAATTTTTAGCTATGAATTTAACCGATGGGGAAAAAATGTGGGAAATTGAACTTTCTACTATTAATCCAATAGTAACAGCAGGGGAGTATATTTATCTTCTAGATACAGAAAATAAATTACATTGCATAGAATTGTCTGATGGTACTATAGTGTGGACGGTGCAGTTGAAGAATCAGAATAAAAAAAAATCGCTCAGATGGGTTGGACCATTGTTAACATCAAATCAAGTTATAATTGCAAGTTCTGAAGGAGTAATACTTTCTATTTCCCCATTTAATGGAATGATATTGGGACAAATTAATACAGATAATGATTTCACTACAAACCCAATTTTATCAAACAAATCGATTTTTTTCACAACTAAAAAGGGTAAATTATTAGCACTTGAGTAAAATGTTAAATGAAATCTTTATTATTGGCAAACCCAACGTTGGTAAATCATCATTGTTTAATTCTTTTGTCGAAAAAAAATTGGCTTTAGTACAAAATATTCCAGGGGTTACAGTTGATATTAGAAAAAAAAAAATAAATTTTTTTGAAAATGATTATGTAATATTTGATTCAGCTGGAATTTCTAATAACAGTAATTGTTTTAGTAAAGAAATAACGTCATTTACTATTAATAATATTACAGAATCTGCAATTATACTTTTTGTCATAGATGGTAAACAGGGAATCGATAATGATGATTTATTAGTTTGTAAATTGGTGAGAAAATTTAAAAACCAAAAAATTCTAGTTATAAATAAAAGTGAAGGAAGACTAGACCCATTTATAAAAACAGATTGTTTTAAATTAGGATTAGGAGATCCAATTTTTGTTTCATCGGCCCACAATATTGGAATTCATGAATTAAAATTAGAAATAGATAAATTGATTCCAAAAAAAAATAATAAAAATGAAGCTTATGAAAATAAAAAAATTGAACATTCTATTGCAATAGTAGGTCAAACTAACTCTGGAAAATCTACTCTTTTAAACTGTTTTGGTGACAAAAAAATTGCAATTACAAGTGAAAAACCAAATTTGACTAGAGATCCAGTTGAATCAAATATACAAATCAATGATTTACACTTTAGAATTTTTGATACAGCCGGTTTGTCAACAAATTATAAAAGAAAAGAACATATTCAAAAATTGTCAGAATATGAAACAAAAAGAAAAATACGATTATCAGAAACTATACTTATTATATTAGATATTAGTAATTATTGGGAAAAAAAAAATAGACAAATAATTAATTCAGTAATCAAGGAATCCAGAGCAACTATATTGGTTATAAATAAAATAGATACAATAAAAAACTTTTCAGAACAATATATTAAAGACCAAATTTCATTATTATTGCCACAAACAAAAGATATGCCAACTTTTTTTATTTCGGCAAAAAAAAAAATAGGGATTGAAAAACTTAAAAATGGTATCTTAGATTTTCTGAATCTCTGGGTGAGAAGAATTAATACTGCAAAGCTTAACAAATGGTTAGGTGAAACTGTTAATGTAAACCCACCTGCTCTTAAAAGTGGTAAAGAAGTAAAGTTAAAATACATCACTCAAATTAGTTCAAGGCCCCCAAAATTTAAGATTTTCTCTAATTTTCCTGATTCTATTAATGAAAGTTATAAAAGATTCCTTATAAGAGAATTAAAAAAAACATTCGATTTTAAGGGTGTTATTGTTAAATTAATATTTACTAAAATTAAAAATCCCTATGAAAAATAATATTAAAATTTTTTTATTAGTTATTATATATACATTTCCTGTGTATGCAGATGAGCAAGACAGAATAAGTATAAAAACTATTGCAGAAAATTGTAATGGTTGTCACGGGTATGATGGTGCCGGAGTTGGAATAAAAAAATTATACTCAATAAGAAATAAAAATTATCAATATTTTATTGATAAAATGACAGAATATAAAACGAAAAAAAATAGTAATGTCATGAATAGATTAGTAACTGTTTTATCAAAAGAAGATATTATTGGATTAGCAAATTATTACTATCCAAAGAATTAGAATGAGAACAAGAAGAAAGTTTATAAAGTACGTCTTAAGTGGAATTATAGGGTTCCCATTGCTAAAAGGTGTAAGAGCTAATTATAAACCAAAAGTAGTTGTAATTGGTGGTGGTTTCGGAGGAAGTACAGTTATAAAATATTTAGAGAAATATATTGAGAATCTTGACCTTATATTAATAGAAAAAAAAAAAAATTTTTATACATGCCCATTTTCAAATTATGTGATAGGTGGCTTTAGAGACATAAATCAAAATAAATTTTCCTATAATAATATAATTAGGAGAGGTGTAAATGTCATTTTTGATAATGTAAAATTTATAGATTCAGAAAATAAAAAGATTCAACTAAATAATAGTAATATTAGTTATGATTGGCTTGTTCTTTCTCCTGGTATTGGCTTTAAGTGGGACTCAATAATTGGATTTAATCAAAAAAATTCCATTAATAATCCTATCGCTTGGTCGGGGGGTAAAGAATCGAGTATATTATTTAAAAAAATTAATAGTCTTGAGGATAACGCAAAACTGATAATTGTGGCACCAGATTATCCTTACAGATGCCCGCCTGCACCATATGAGAGGGCCTGCTTAATAGCACATTTCTTAAAAAAAAAAAAAAAAAAATTTAAAATTATTATTCTTGATAAAAAAGATTCTTTTACTAAAAAGGAATTATTTTTACATGTTTGGAAAAAACTTTATCCAAACTCGATTGAGTGGATTTCAAGAAGTAAAGGTGGCATAGTAAATGAATTTAATGCAAAAGAAAATTATGTAGTATTAAAATCAGGACAAAAAGTCTTTGGAGATTTTTTTAACTTGATACCAGATCAAAAAGCATCTGATTTAATTTTTAATTCAAGACTTTCATCACAAGACTGGTGTCAAATAAACCCAGTGACCTTTGCTCTAAAGAATCATAATAATATTCATGTTGTAGGTGACTCTATAAATGCATGGGACATGCCGAAGTCAGCTTTTTCTGCTTATAGTCAAGCAAAAATTTGTGCGGAAAACTTAAAAAATAGAATTTTTGGTAATAAAATTGAACAACCAGTTTTTTTAAATACATGTTATAGTCTTGCTGCGGAAAATTATGGTTTTTCAATTTCTTCCTGGTATAGAACAAATTCTGAACAAAATAGAATTGTTTCCCTAGGAAGTAAATCTAGTCCGACTGATGCATCTTACGCAGAAAGAGCAAGAGAAGCTAGAGAGTCTTATGATTGGTACTCAAGTATCACACAAGAACTTTTTAGCTAAATTTTTATAATTTCAGAAACTATCATTTTTACTTCCTTCTTATAATTGTATTTTTTATATTTTGGTCTCAGATGTGATATCTCACAAAATTTATCTAACTCTATATCGATTATCTTTACAGTGAAATTAAACTTTTTTTTTTCTTTTTGGTATAAGTCAACCATGGATTTCAATGCTGCTTTAGATACAGAATAACTATTGTAATAGGCCGCCCCATTGGCAATTTCAGAGTTATAAAAAAAATAAATTTTTGGGCTTCTAGATTTTCTTAAAAAAAACTCCGAATTTTTAAGAATAACCCAATTTGTTGTCAAATTAATATCAATATTTTTTTTCCATTCCTTTAAACTAAGGTCAGTTAATGGTCTAAGACTTTCAATATTTCCAATTGTACTAACAATGAAATCTAGTTTATTGAATTGTTGTTGTATTGCTATATTTAAATTATCAAGATTTTCTGGAATTTGGTGATTACAATGTAAGTAAGTTTGTTGCTTACCAATTTTTTTCATCTGAAAACTAATTTTTTCTAAATTACTTTTTGAATTATCTTGAAGAATTAAATTTGTACCTTTCCTAGTTAGTTCTTTTGCCAGTTCCAACCCTAAAACAGAAGAGGTGCCAAAAATTATTCCATTTTTTTTTAAAGTACTCAATTTATTTTGTTTCAATTAACAATGATAGCTGTGAGGGTTTTTTCCCTATATTCTTGTCAACTAATCTTACAGGATAATCGCCACTAAAATAATGGTCAGTAAATTGTGGATTATTTGGGTCACGACCTGATGGAAATCCAAGTGCATTATATACTCCGTTTAAAGTAATAAATTTCAATGAATCAACTCCGATATAACTAGCAATTTCTTTTATAGAATATTTAGACGCAAGCAATTCACTTTCTGATGGTGTATCTATTCCATAATAACAAGGAAATTTTACTGGAGGACTCGCAATACGCATATGAATTTCTTTTGCACCAGCATTTTTTAGCATTTCAACTATTTTAGTCGCTGTTGTTCCTCTTACTACTGAGTCATCAATTAGAGCAATTTTTTTATTTTTAAGTGCAGACGGGTTTGGATTATGCTTTAACTTTACACCAAGATTTCTAACTCTACTTGTTGGTTGTATAAATGTTCTTCCAGTATAGTGATTTCTGATAATCCCTAATTCGAATGGTTTATTTATTTGATTAGAGTAACCTAAAGCAGAAGCGTTCCCAGAGTCAGGAATTGGTATTACAATATCGATCAAATCCTTATCCTCAGACGATTCTTTCGCAAGCTGTTCACCTATTTTTTTTCTGACATCGTATACATTTCTTCCATCAAGTGTACTGTCAGGCCTTGAAAAGTATATGTATTCAAATAAGCATGGTCTTAATGCAGTTTTTTTGAAGGGAGTTATAGATTCAATTCCATTATTATTAATAATTATTATTTCTCCTGGTTGAACATCTCTAACTAATTTAGCTCCTATTATATCAAGGCCGCAACTCTCTGAACAGAGGATGTATGAATCTTTCAATTTTCCAAGTACAAGGGGTCTAATTCCAAACGGATCTCTGACACCTATCAATGAACTTTTATTAAGTAATAACAACGAATAAGCTCCACTAATACTATGCAAAGCATAAACTAACCTATCAATGAGATTACCACTTGCAGTTGATATTAAATGTAAAATAACTTCAGTATCTGAAGTTGATTGAAAAATTGAACCAGATTTAATCAATTTTTCTTTAAGTGTATTTGTGTTTGTCAAATTTCCATTATGTGCTATTGCAACTCCTCCAGTAAGGATTTCTGAAAAAAGTGGCTGAACATTTTTTAGTGCTGTTTCTCCAGTAGTTCCATACCTATTATGACCAATAGAGTTTTTACCCTTAAGTTTTGATAGAATAGTTGAATCATTAAAAACTTCACTAACCTGTCCAAGTCCTCGATGTCCAAAAAAATTATTTTCAGAATAAGTTACAATTCCAGAGGAATCTTGACCCCTGTGCTGAAGAGCATGTAAACCCAATGCCGTTAATGATGCAGCCTCATCATTATTGAAAACTCCAAATACTCCGCACTCTTCTCTAATTTTTCTTTCAGGAAACAAGAATTTATTCATTGTCAAAATTTTCAATTAACGTTTCTAGATTATTTCTTTCATCTTTACCATAACCTTCTAGATTCGATCTATTTTTTTCTCTTCTTAAATGAGAATTTATACTCTTTTCAAATAAATCTTTAGATTTTTTTTTAATTTTCTCTTCTAAAAATATTATAGAGTCATTTTCACTATCAAATATTGGAACAATTTGTACTAAACCTTGTATCAAAAGATCATTCATTTTTGATTTTTCTAGCCATGATGGATGATTTTGATTGAAAAAAAAATAAAAAGCGAACAATCCCATACATAATAAAATGTACCCTCTTATTATACCGAAAAAAAAACCCAAACTCCTATCAATCATTCCAACAGCACTATTTTTGATTTTTGAAGAAAAAATACTTGTGAAATAAGACAGCGTAAAGACGCATAAAATAAAGACCAAAACATAGGACAGAATTTTGGAAATTATTAAGTTACCAATCATCCCTTCTAAAATATCAACAAAATATTTTGAAAAGTAATATGAGAGTATAATAGCTCCAAGCCAACTTACCAATGACAAAAATTCTTGAAAAAATCCTCTAGAAAAAGCTAATATTGCAGATAAAAAAATAAAAGCCAAAATAGAAATATCAAAGATTACGTTATATTCCAAAGAAAAGTCCTAAAGTCATTTAATTTTGCCACTAATAAAATTTTTCATATAAATATTTTTACAATTTTTTAGTTGTTTAACTTGACCGTACCACTCTATTTTCCCATTTCTAATAAAAGCAACCTTATCAGCATATTCATAAACACTCTTCATATCATGAGTAATCGTTATTGTCGTTAATTTTTTTTTAATTACGAGATCTCTAATAAGCTTATTGATCTGATCTGCAATTATTGGGTCTAATCCAGTGGTAGGCTCATCAAAGATTAAAATTTTTGGTTTCGACATAATAGCTCTTGCAAGACCAACTCTTTTTTGAACTCCAACTGAAATTTCAGCTGGCATTTTGGGTAAAACTGATTTATCTAAACCAACATCTTTTAAAATACTAAAGTCTTTTTTTCCAGAACATGAAAAGAAAATATTTTTTTCTACATCTAAACTGTCAAAAAGAGCTGAATTTTGAAAAAGTACGCCAAAATTAGAAATATGTAACTCTTTTTCTTTTGTTTTTAGATTTTTCACATCGTAACTATTTTCATAAATAATTTTTCCATTATTATACTCTGTTAGACCATTAATACATTTTGTAAGCACAGATTTACCACTTCCAGACTCACCAATTATAGCCAAGGATTCATTATCAAAAATTTCAAGATTTAAATTGTTAAGAACCATTTTGCTTCCAAATTTTTTCTGCAAATCTCTAATTTTTATTTTAAGGTTCATATTTGAAAAAAAAGCGATGTAAGAATGTAATTAAATAATAAAATCATAATTGACGATGAAACTACTGAGTAAGTTGTTGCTAGCCCTACACCTTGAGCTCCACCTTTTGCATGAAAACCGTGGTAACAACCCATAAAGGTTATTATTAAGCCAAATACTGATGCTTTAACTAGACCAGAAAAGATATCAACAAACTCAACAAAATTGAAAACATTCACCAAAAAAACTTCCGGATTAAAGCTTAATACGTAAACACAAATAAGATAACCACCAAAGACACCAACTATGTCTCCAACGAAGACCAAAATTGGAAGAGAAATCAATCCAGCAATAATTCTTGGTGCCACTAAATAATTTAGAGGATTGGTTGATAGAGTTTTCAATGCATCTATTTGCTCGGTAACTTTCATTGTGCCAATTTCAGCAGCAATAGCTGCACCTGCTCTTCCAGCAACCATTAAACCTGCTAAAACAGGCGATAACTCTCTTGTTATTGAAAGAACAACTACATTCGGAATCGCGCTTTCAGCAGAGAATCTTGAAAATCCTGTATACGATTGTAAGGCTAAAACCATTCCAGTAAAAATTGCTGTCATTCCAACAACTGGCAAAGAATTATAACCAATTTTAATAATTTGTTTTAGAATTAGATCAGGATAGTAAATAGGTGTGAAACAACTCTTAACACAACTTAAAAAAAAAATAACTTTGAAACCTAGGGAATCAAAAAAAAGATAGGTTAGTTTCCCAATAGTTTTCGGTAAGTATAGAAGGTTAGTAAAAAAATTTTGCATTTTTTAAATATAACCAAATTGAAATTTTTATGAAGATAAATTTAAATTATAAAATCTAAAAATCATTAGTATCCACAAAATCTGAAAATTTTGTTGATGATGCATTAAAGTGTAATTTAACTTTTGAAATGGGACCATGTCTATGTTTTGCTATAATTGCTTCAGCTACATTATGTATGGCTGACATTTTTTGAACCCATTCATTATGCTTTTCAGTTCCTTCGGTAGGTTCTGAACGCGCTAGATAATATTCTTCTCTATATAAAAAAACTACTAAATCAGAATCTTGTTCAATGGTACCAGACTCTCTCAGGTCTGATAATTGTGGTCTTTTTTCTTCTCGATCTTCAACTTTTCTTGATAATTGCGATAATGCTATTACAGGAATATTCAAGTCCTTTGCTATTGCTTTTAGACCTCTTGTTATTTCTGAAACCTCTTGGACTCTATTTTCACTTTGATTAATATTTGTTCCACTCACTAATTGTAAGTAATCTATAATTATGAGATCTAATCCTTCTTTCCTTTTTAATCTTCTTGACCTTGTTCTAATAGAGGAAATGGTAAGAGCAGGTGTATCATCAATAAATAAAGAAAGATTTGATAATTCTTCGCTAGAATTGACAACGTTTTGGAAATCATTTTTTGATATATTCCCGGTTCTAATTTTCTCAGAGGGAATATTTGATGATTCAGCTAGAATCCTTGTTGCCAGTTGTTCGGAAGACATTTCCAGTGAAAAAAATAAAACATTCCCCTTAGGATCATCTTCTTTACTCTTTTGTTTTCTTTTTGTAATATTATAAGCAATATTTGTAGCAAATGCTGTTTTACCCATTGAAGGGCGACCTGCAATTATAATTAGATCTGAATTATGCAGCCCTCCTATTTTTTTATCAAAATCGGATAAACCAGTTTTCATTCCAACACTTTCACTGTCCTTTTTATAAGCTTTTTCGGCAATTGAAACGGTCTCTGACAAAATATTATCAAAGCTTTTAGGACCAGATCTAATTTGGCCATGTGTAGTAAGGTCATATAGACTTTGTTCAGCATTTTCTATGAGGTTGTCTGCAGAAATTTCAATCTTTGGTGAAAAAGATTTATTAACTATATCAGTACCAAAATCTATCAGTTGACGTCTTTGAGAAAGTTCTCTGATTATTTTACCATAGTGATGTGCATTGATGATACTTAATGAATTTTCAGTTATCTTAAGAAGATATTCAATTCCTCCATTCTCAATTAGTGTTTCATCATTTTCAAGAAAAAGTTTTATTACATTTATATCTGCAATTTGACCCTTCTCCATAATTTTTTTTATATATGAAAAAATTTTTTGGTGTAATGGATCAGCAAAATCATTTGAAGTTAATATGTCTTCTATACTTTCAAAAGCTTTATTGTTTGATAGTATTGCTCCAAGTAAGGCTCTCTCAGCTTCATAATTTAGCGGTGTATTTCTTTCTTCACCCAATAATTCTAAATTCGAAGACGACTTATTATTTAAATTCTTCATAAAAAGATAACATTATATGAAAAATTAAAATGTAGCACCAAAAATCTGGTTGTTAGTTATGTGGATAATGGTAAAAACTTTTAAATTGTTTTAGAAAATATGTAACCTAGATAACCAAGGTACATTAAAAGCATTACAATAGACATTATTTTTGATATGACTACTTTTTTTATGGTTAAAAATGTAAAAAAAATAAGGCAACAATTTAGAAAAATTAAGTCGTTAGAGATATTTTCTAAATTATAGTCATATTTATTGAAGAATGTAGATGCTCCAATTATCAATAATATGTTATAAAGATTTGATCCTACTACATTTCCAACTACCATTAGAAATTTTCCCTTTCTAACTGCAACAATCCCTGATGCTATTTCAGGTAAAGATGTTCCTATAGCAATCAATGACAAACCTATTACTGATTCTGAGATTCCAAGTATTTTTGATATTTCTATTGCTGAATCAACGGTTAAATCTGCACCACTAATAATTAAAAAAATTGAAAAAAATATAACTAATGGACCAAAAATAAAAGGACTCTTCCAAACTGATTTTTCAATTATATTCAGATCTTTTTGATTATTGTCATTACTCTTTAAAAGGTTTTTTGAATTATCAATAATTTTGAAAAAATATACAATAAAACACAACACAAATAAAATACCCCAATAAATATTTAAATAGCTAAAAAAACAAACAAAAGTAAATAAAAGTGTTGCGAAGATATGGGTTAAAAGGTCTAGATTAGGTAATTTAGGAATTCTAAAACTTTTAATTAACGCAGCTGACCCAATTACAAGAAGGATATTTGCTATATTAGAGCCAATAATATTTCCTAGAGATAACTCACTTGCATTGCTCAAGACTGCATCGATTGAAACAAAAAGTTCACATAAGGATGTTCCAAAACCAATAATAATGATTCCGATAAATATCTCAGATAAATTAAATTTTCTACCGAGTATAATTGCTCCCGAAATTAAGTATTCGGCTCCTAAAATGAGGATAAGCAGTCCAAATAAGAGCTCAACTAAAAGCATTTATATTTTTATAACTATTGAAACAAATTTATTTTTTCTTTTTATCTTCAACTTTAGTTGAAGTAATGTCACTTTCTTCACCTTGTTTATCTTCGGATTCATTATTAGAAGATACTTTATGAATTTTGTAAGGTTAAATTTATCAAAAAAAATAAAAAAAATATTATATCCTTTTAGAAAAAAAATAAAGGATATTGATATTGATATATTAATTAAATATAGATTAAAATCTCCGGCTGATAACAAACTTAAAATTATCGTTGCACATAGAAGAAAAAATACCCAATTGTCAATTTCAAAATTTTTGTAATCAACTACAATTTCAGACCTAAAATTAAACTTTTTAATTATTGAGTTGGATAAATAAAAATTTATTAAAATTGTTAATAAATTAAAAATAAAGTTTATTGAAGGAAAAATTTTTTTAACCGAACTAAATAATGAATCAATTTGTGATTCGTTGAAACCCTCATTACTAAGAAAAAGTATACTATATTGATTTTTTATCTCCTCAAAAATATCATCCATTTGATCCGCAAATATGAATAAAAATATTAATGTTAAAATGGAAGAGGAAATAATTGTATAAATATTCAGAATTTGACCCCAGGAGACTCCTTTATTTTTGACTAATGAGACGAAAAGCAAGGCTAAAAAAAATGTCAAAAATATATTTGAAATTATATAAGAAAAGTCAAAATTTGTTGATTCCAATATTGAAGAAAAAACTAAAAAAATAAAAAATGCAGAAATAAAAAAACTTATTAATGATGCTCTAGTATTTAATAATGACCCAATAAGAAGAAGAGGTAGAAAATTAAAAAAATTAAATATAATTGGTGATGTTTTAAGCAATAGAAAATATGACACAGTAATAAAGATTACCGAATACCCAACAGCAATGACTTGTTTGGGTAATTTAGATTGAGTTTCCATAAAAAACCCTACTGGGTTGATACATAGGGCAAAAGTGCAATGAATCTAGCTCTTTTTATAGCAAGAGATAACTCTTTCTGTTTTTTTGTGGATACATGTGTTACCCTGCTAGGCAGAATTTTTCCCTTTTCTGTTGTATATCTCTTTAGTAATTCAACATTTTTATAATCTATCTTAGGAGCATCCTTTTTTGATAAAGGGCAGGACGATATTAATCCATTTCTATTATTATCAAAAAGTTTATTTTTAACTGACATATCTTTTCTCTACTTTAATCTTGAGATTACTGAAGGGTTTTTATCAAATTCTGTGATTTTTAAGTTAAGTAGCCTTAGGTAATCTTCATCAATACTTAATTTCTTTTTTATTTCTAATATCGTTTCGTAGTTATTTTCAGTATTTAACATAAAATAATGAGCTTTTGAATTTTTTTTTATCTTATATGCAAGAGACCTTAGTCCCCAATATTCTTTTTTGAGAATATTTCCCTTATTTTTTTTTATTAATTCCTCTACTGAATCAATCTTTTCATTAGCCATTTTTTCGGTTAAATTACCACTAAATAAAAAAACGTTTTCATACATTGCCATTATGATATCCTATTTATTACATAATTAATTTAATAAAAAAGTTTATAACATCATTATCAACAAAAAAAAAGTATCTTTTCAATGTAATGTAAAGTAAATGGTAACTATGGATAATAAGATTGCTTTCATTTTTCCTGGTCAAGGCTCTCAAAAAGTGGGAATGGGAAAAGAATTATATAATCAACACAAAATTGCAAGAGATGTATTTGATGAAATAGATAATGAATTAAATTTCAATTTGTCTAAAGTTATTTTTGAAGGTCCTGAATCTGATTTAAAAAAAACTGAAAATACGCAGCCTGCACTTATGGCTTTAAGTGTTGCTCTTAGTAGAGTTATTGAATACGAATCAAAAGAAAAATTTAATAAAATTGCACACATTATTTGTGGACATTCTCTAGGAGAATATAGCGCACTTTGTGCATCAAATATTTTGTCACTTAAGAATGCTTCTAAATTACTGAAAATAAGGGGTTTAGCTATGCAAAATGCAGTTTTAAACTTGTCAACAAAGATGGTTGCTATTCTAGGGATGGATGTAGAAAACGTTGAAGAAATAATTTCAGAAAACTCAAATAATTTAGTTTGCGAGGTAGCCAACGATAATTGCCCAGGACAGGTCGTTTTATCTGGACATTCTGAACAAGTTGACCTCATTTCTAATCAATGTCTAAAAAATGGAGCAAAAAAATCAATAGAATTAAATGTTAGTGCACCATTTCATTGCAAATTAATGAAATCTGCTGCCGATGTTATGGAACAAGCTCTTAAAAATATTGAGTTTAATAACATCGAGATTAAGTTTGTAAGCAACTATGATGCAAAGGTATATGAAAAATTTGACAATATAAAAGAATTGTTAGTTAGACAGATTTGTAGCAAAGTAAGATGGAGAGAGTCTATTGATAAAATTAAAAATCTAAATGTAGATAATATTTATGAGATTGGTTCTGGAAAAGTTTTGTGTGGTCTCAATAAAAGAATGAATTTTCCAATAAATACTGGTAGCATAGAATTAATGCCAGATATAGATCATTTTCTAGAGAATTTTTTTAGATGAAAAAAATTTTATTAACAGGTGGGACCGGAGGTATAGGTAAATCTTTAGCAAGAGATTTCAACGCAAATGGATACTATGTTATTGTGACAGGAAGAAAAAAAGATAGATTCGATGAAATTGATTTCAAAGATCCAGATAAAACAGATTTTTTCACATGCGATTTATCGATAAAGGAACAATTATTTTCTTGTCTTGAGAAAATTATACAAAAGCACCCGCTTATAGAAATTTTAATAAATAATGCTGGTGTAACTGAAGACAGTCTTTTTCTGAGAATGGATTTACAGAAATGGCAAAATGTTATTGATATAAATTTAAATACGACTTTTCTAATAACAAATT
>CACBWF010000002.1 GCA_902542925.1 uncultured Alphaproteobacteria bacterium | reverse complement strand
AAAATCTCCATCTTTAAAATACGGATAACTCCCTATTTTGACATTAATGTTTTCTTTTTGAATTTTTCCAATAAAATCAGCAATAACACCCTCAGATAGAATTGTGCTTATACTTACCTGTGGTATTGATCTATTTTCTGTAATAGTATCTACAAATTCTAAGAACATGGACTCCATGATTTGAGGAACACCAGGAAAAACAAAAATATTTTTAATATTGAAACCAGGTGCAAAACTTACTGGATTATCTATTAAATTGGCTCCTTTGGGCATATATGCCATTTTCAATCTTGCCTCTGTAAGTTCGCCAGGCTTATTGTAGTGTTTTTTTAATTGTTTTTTTGCAGTAATATTTATTTCATATTCCAGGTTAAATGCTTTTGAAATACTCAATGCTGTAATATCGTCGTGAGTTGGTCCTATACCACCGGTTGTAAAAACAAAATCAAATTTTGAAGAAAATTCTTTTACTTTTTTTATAATTTCAAATTCTTCATCTTTAATAATTGATACCTCTTCAACATCAACGCCCCTAGTTGATAAATTAGTTATAATAAAGTTTGAGTTAGTATCTTTAGTTCGACCAGAAAGGATTTCATCACCAATAATTATAATACCAGACTTTTTTCTCTTTGAATTCATTTATATTTTTACTAATTCATAAAATTAAATTATTATATATCTTCATTTCTGAAGATAGATTTCTATATGGTACAAGAATTAAATAAAATTAAAATACATGATGAAAAATCATTTGGAAAAATGCGTGAAGCTGGAAAACTTGCAGCTGATTGCCTTGATTATATAACGGATTTCATTGAACCTGGTGTTTCCACTGAAAAGATAAATGACTTATGTCATAATTTTCAAGTAAAAAGAGGAGCAACTCCTGCTCCGTTAAACTATAAAGGTTTTCCAAAATCAGTTTGCACTTCTGTAAATCACGTAGTCTGTCATGGTATACCAGGAAAAAAAATTTTAAAAAATGGTGATATAATAAATATTGATGTAACACCGATATTGAATGGATGGCATGGAGATACAAGTAGAATGTTTCATGTTGGGAAAGTAAGCCTAAAAGCTCAAAAACTAATTGAAACAACCTATGAGGCTATGATGAGGGGAATTGAAATGGCTAAACCTGGAAATACAACTGGTGACATTGGAAATGCAATACAAAAATTTGCTGAATCGAAAAATTATTCTGTGGTTAGAGATTTTTGTGGGCATGGTTTGGGAGAGGTGTTTCATGACAATCCTAGTATTCTTCATTTTGGAAATGAGGGAGATGGAGAATTATTGAAAGAGGGAATGTTTTTTACTGTTGAACCTATGATAAATATAGGGAGCTTTAAAGTAAAAGTTCTGAGTGATGGTTGGACTGCAGTTACATCTGACAAAAAATTATCAGCCCAATTTGAACATTCAATTGGAATCAAAAATAGTGGGCCCGAGATATTTACCTTGTCAAAAAAGAAATTTTACTTTCCACCATATCACCAATGATTCCTAGATATTCGAGAAATAAGTTAAAAGAAATTTGGGATCCCCATAATAAGTTTTCTATTTGGCTACAAATAGAACTACTTATTTGCGAAGCACAACAGAAATTAGGAAATATACCAAAAAAATCACTTGACAATATAAAAAAATATTCATCTTTTGATATAAAAAGAATTGATGAAATTGAAAAAGTAGTAAAACATGATGTTATTGCTTTTTTGACAAATCTCTCAGAGAATATAGGAGAAGATTCAAGATATATTCACCTTGGAATAACATCATCTGATATTTTAGATACATGCTTATCAGTCCAAATTAAACAGTCTATAGGGATTATAAAAAAAGAACTAAAGAGTTTCTTATCAATTTTAAAAAAACAAGCAAAAAAATATAAAAATTACAATTGTATTGGTAGAAGTCATGGAATATTTGCAGAGCCCACTACGTTCGGTTTAAAATTATTAGGAAAATATTGCGAATTCAAAAGAAGTTACGATAGGTTATTACAAGCAGAAAATGAAATTTCTATTTGTGCTATTTCTGGTGCAGTGGGTACTTTTGCAAATGTAGACCCATTTGTTGAAAAATATGTTGCAAAAAAGCTAGGACTTAAATCTGAATTAGTTTCAACTCAAATCATTCCTCGGGACAGACATGCTTATTTATTTTCTGTATTAGCTGTATTGGCTGGATCCATTGAAAATCTTTCAACAGAAATTAGGCACTTGCAAAGAAGTGAAGTTAGAGAAGTTGAAGAATACTTTGACCAAAATCAAAAAGGTTCCTCTGCAATGCCACATAAAAGAAACCCAGTATTAAGTGAAAACTTAACTGGGATATCTAGAATGATAAGAAATTCAGTTATTCCTTTTGTCGAAAATATTACATTATGGCATGAAAGAGATATTTCCCATTCATCTGTTGAGAGAGTTCTATGTCCAGATATTTTAATTTTAACTGACTTTGCAATATGTAGAATCAAAAATATTATAGACAAACTTGTGGTTGATAAAAGAAAAATGAATGAAAATCTAAACAATACAAAATATCTATATAACTCACAACGAGTAATGCTTGAGCTAGTAAAAAAAGGTCTTTCGCGTGAAGATTCTTATAAAAAAGTTCAAAAAATAGCAATGAGATCTTGGAAAACTGAAAAAAGTTTCAAAGATTTATTATTAAGTGACAATGATATAAATAGTTTTTTAGGTAAATCTGAAATAGAAGAAATATTTGATATTAACTATCATTACAAAAACCTTAATTCAATATTCAAGAAAGTATTAAAATAAGTTATGAAAAAAGAGATTATTTATGAAGGTAAAGCCAAGAAAATTTTTAGTTCAGCTAAACCTAACGAATTAATTCAGCACTTCAAAGATGATGCAACAGCTTTCAATAACAAAAAAAAATCTATTATACCAGGTAAAGGAATAATAAATAACTTTATTTCCGAATTAATAATGACGAAATTATCTCAATTAAACATACCAAATCATTTTATTAAACGTATAAATATGCGAGAGCAAGTAATTTATAAACTAGATATAATACCTATTGAGGTTGTAATAAGAAATGTTTCATCAGGATCAATTGTAAAAAGACTTGGCATAGAAGAAGGTAAAGTCCTTTCAAAACCTCTTGTGGAGTTTTTTTATAAGAAAGATGAGTTAAATGACCCTTTAATTTCAGATGAACACATATTAAACTTTGGGTGGGCGACTGAACATGAATTAGAAGAAATTATTTCACTATCATTGAGAATTAACGATTTTTTATCTGGATATTTTATGTCAATAAATGTAAGGCTCATCGATTTTAAGCTTGAATTTGGTCGAATGTGGAAAAACGATGAATTAATAATTATGTTAGCAGATGAAATTAGTCCTGATAACTGTAGGCTATGGGATATCAACACTAATAAAAAACTTGATAAAGATAGATTTCGACATAATCTCGGTGATGAGGATGTTGGTTACAAAGAAATAGCTTTTAGATTAGGTGTTCTATCTGAAAAAGAATTTAAAAAGGTTTTAAAAAATGAAATATAGAGTCTATGTTTTTTTTAAAAATGGAATTCTTGACCCTGAGGCAGAAGCAATAAAAAAAACTCTTCATACCAGTGGATTTAAAAAAATAAAATCCTTAAAAAAAGGTAAATTTTTTGACATTGATACGTCTGGTAAAAATAGTAAAGATGAAATCTCCTCCTTAAGCGAAAAAATTTTATCTAATCCTATTATTGAAAATTTTGAGATAAAGAAGATAGATAATTAAAATGATTTCAATAGTGGTTTTTCCAGGATCAAATTGTGATAGAGATTTAAAAGTCGCAATTGAAAAAACCTTAAAAAAAAAAGTCGATATGGTTTGGCATAAAACTGCAAATATTAAGAAATCTGATATGATTTTTATACCAGGAGGTTTCTCATTTGGAGATCATTTGAGAGCCGGAATTTTAGCTACAAAATCCCCTGCAATGAGAGAAGTTGAAAGACTCTCAAAAAAAGGAGTCCCAATAATTGGTATTTGTAATGGATTTCAGATACTTACTGAGTGTAATTTGTTACCAGGTATTTTGATAAAAAATAGAAATCCAAAATTTTTATGTAAAAGTGTAAATTTGAAAGTTGATAATAATTCTATTTTTACAAGCTCGTTTAAAAATAACCAAATTATCAAATTACCAATTGCACATTCGCAAGGAAATTACTTCGCAGATAAAAAAGTTTTGAATTCACTGGAAGACAACAATCAAGTAATATTTAGATATTGTAGTGCAAAGGGTGAAATTAATAGCAATTTTAATCCGAATGGATCCATGAATAATATTGCTGGAATCATTAATTCAAGCAAGAATGTTTTAGGGTTAATGCCTCACCCTGAAAGGGCGATTGATTTAACAATACAAGACGATGGGATTTTATTTTTCAAAAGCTTAAAAATGTATTTATGACAAAAATTACAAAAAAATTATTATCACAACATAATTTAACTGAGGAAGAGTACCAAAAAATATTAGTTATATTAAATAGGAAACCAAATTTATTAGAATTAGGAATATTTTCAGTTATGTGGAGTGAACATTGTTCATATAAATCCACTAAAAAATGGTTAAAAACCCTACCTACTAAAGCTCCATGGGTCATATGTGGTCCAGGTGAAAATGCAGGAGTTATTGATATAGGTGATAATGATGCTTTGGTTTTTAAAATGGAGAGTCACAATCACCCCTCTTTTATTGAACCTTATCAAGGTGCAGCAACTGGTGTGGGTGGCATTATGAGAGACGTATTCACAATGGGGGCTCGTCCTATTGCAAATTTAAATTCTTTGCGTTTTGGTGAACCTAAAAATTCCAGAACAAACTATCTGATTAATGGAGTTGTCTCAGGTATCGGAGATTACGGGAATTGTGTTGGTATACCAACCGTTGGTGGAGAATGTTTTTTTCATGAATGTTACAATAATAACATCTTAGTAAATGCAATGAGTGTAGGATTAGTTAAAAAAAATAAAATATTTTATTCTGCTGCTAGAGGGAAATCCTTTCCAATTATTTATGTGGGCGCAAAAACAGGTAGAGATGGAATTCATGGAGCAACAATGGCATCTGCTGAATTTGATGATGACTCCTCTGAGAACCGTCCTCAAGTTCAGGTTGGAGATCCTTTCACTGAGAAGCTACTATTAGAAGCATGTTTAGAACTTATGAATACAAAAGCAATAGTTTCGATCCAAGATATGGGCGCTGCAGGTCTAACCTCATCCTCTTTTGAAATGGCATCCAAAGGTAATAAAGGTATAGATCTAAATATAGATAAAATACCACTTAGGGAAAAAGGTATGACTCCCTATGAAATAATGCTTTCTGAAACACAAGAACGGATGTTAATGGTAATTAACCCAGAATATAAAAAAATAACATCAGAAATATTTAATAAATGGGGTTTGGAGTCTGTTGAAGTTGGCAGGTTAAACGATACACAGCAGATGAAAATTTTTAGTAAGAATAAAATTCAATGCAACCTTCCAATTAATGATTTAGTGAAAAATTCACCTGAATATGACAGAAACTCAAAAAAAAAGAGTATATCAGTAAAATATTCATCAAAAAAAAAGGATATTTCAATAAAAGAAAGTTTTAAAAAAATTATTTCTAATGAGAATTTTTCAAATAAAAGACCACTTTTTTCACAATATGATTTTCAAGTTATGGCAGACACTATATTAGGCCCTCAAGAGAGTGATTCAGCAGTAATTAGAATTCACAATACTAATAAAGCCATAGCTCTAACAAGCGACTGTAATCCCATTTACTGTAAAGCTGACCCATTTTATGGAGCAATGATTGCTGTTGCGGAATGTTGGAGAAATCTGTGTGCAGTTGGAGCAAAGCCGATGGCAATTACTGACAATCTTAATTTTGGAAACCCAGAAAAAGATGAAATCATGTATGAAATCAAAGAGTCTATAAGAGGTATTGGGGTAGCATGTTCTTCATTAAATTTTCCAGTAGTATCTGGTAATGTTTCGCTTTACAATGAAACAAATGGTAAATCTATATATCCTACGCCAGTAATAGGTGGAGTTGGATTAATCAAAAACTATAGAAAAAAAGCTACAATAAGTCTTGAAGAGAATGGTAAAATCTTTGTAATTGGTAAAACATACGGTCATCTTGATCTCTCAATGTACAAAAAAATTGTTTTTAACGAAGAAACTGGCCAACCACCAAACCTTGATTTAATACAAGAAAAAAAAAATGGGAATTTCATTAGAAATTATATTGATAAATATAATAAAGAATTAATTGGTGTTCACGATATATCAGAAGGCGGTATTATTATTAGCCTTGCTGAAATGGTAATTAAATGTAATCTTGGTGTTAACATTAAAGTCCCCCCCAAAAAAAACAAAAAAAAATGGCTTTTTGGTGAAGACCAATCAAGATATGTTGTGGTAGTGAGAGAAAAAAATTGCATTGAAAAAGTAGCAAAAGATGCTGGTGTTTTTATAGAAAGTATAGGGTCAGTAAAAGGAAAAGGACTAAAAATAGAAAAACTCTTTGAAATTTCAAATAAAGAACTTATTAATATGAATAGGAAGTTTTTTATGGATTGTTTTAGTTAAATGCCTATGTCTGAGAAAAATATTGTCGAATTAATAAAAAAATCTATGCCAGATGCTATCATAGATATCGAAGATTTGCGTGGAGATCAAAATCATTATCATGCCACTATTCAATCTTCTCTATTTAACGGTCTAAGTAAAATTCAGCAACACCAATTAGTCTATAAAGCTCTTGGTTCACATATGGGTACTACACTTCATGCTTTAAAATTAACAACAATAAATAGAAAGGATTGAAATGAAGAACGAAACCAAAGATAAAATAGAAAAAATGATTAAATCAAACGATGTAGTGCTTTTTATGAAGGGTACCCCTGATTTTCCTCAATGTGGTTTTTCGGCTAATGTTGTTGGATTATTAGATAATTTGAATATCCAATATACAAGTTATGACGTTCTTCAAGACGATTTATTAAGACAAGGTATTAAGGATTATTCAAGTTGGCCAACTATTCCACAGATTTATATAAAAGATGAGTTTATCGGAGGATGTGATATATTAAATGAATTAGTCTCAAGTGGAGAAATTGAATCAATATTGAAGGAAAAAGAAATATCTTTTAATGTTTGATATTCTCTAACCACTTTGCTTTCAAAGCTGCTACATAAGGATAAAAAGAACATAGAATTGAAACTAATAAACCTATACCACCATTTTTATATCCTTTTCTTATAAAAAAACATTTTATAAATCTTGAAAAAATTTTTCTTATTGAAAAGCTCTTCTTTAAGTTTGCTTCTTGATCAAATAAATCTTCCGCGTGTAAAGACGTATTTCTATTAAATCTGCAAATTAATTCAGATAAATTTTTTGACATCATATGGTCTATACTATTTTTGAGTTCCTTACCTTTTTTTCCAAAAATACGATAATCAGGGTGTACTTTTTTGTTACTCCATATTTTATTTTTTCTCCTAAATAAACAAAATTTTCCGTCTGGTGCTAAACAAGCCATCCAACCACCCACAATTTTTTTGTTATATACGTAATTTATTAAATTAATATAAAAATAATCATATTTTTTTTGATTAATTTTTACCTTTATCTCTTTAGCAAGTTCTTTACTAATAATCTCATCAGCATCAATTTCTAAAATCCATTCATAACTACATTTACTGATACCAAAGTTTCTCCGATCACCTTCAAATATCCAGTTACCTGAAAAAATTTTTTTTGTATAAATTTTTGAAAATTCTTCTGTTCTATCACTTGATCGATCGAGAATAACAACGGTTTCATCAGCAAATTTTAACGATTCAAGACATTTACTTATATTTCTTTCTTCATTTCTGGCAATAACTAATGCTGAAATCTGCATCCAATATAAAAATTATCTTGAATAATATTCTATTACAAGATTAGGCTCCATAACAACAGGATAAGGAATATCGTCAAGTTTGGGACCTTTAATAAATTTACCTTTCATTTTATCATAATCAACTGACAAATATTCTGGTACATCTCTTTCGTTAGAACTGATCGACTCTAATACTATTGGTATCTCTTTACTTTTAGTTTTGAGTTCAATTATATCTTCATCTTTAACGCTGTAAGAAGCTATTGTAACTTTATTTCCGTTAACTAATATATGTCCGTGACTAACGAACTGTCTTGCTGCAAAAATTGTAGACACAAATTTCATTCTATAAACAACAGCATCAAGCCTTCTTTCAAGTAGCTGTACTAGATTTTGACTAGTATCTCCTTTAAGCTTTGAAGCTTTAACGTATAAATTATGAAACTGCTTTTCAGTAATATATCCATAGTGACCTTTTAGTCTTTGTTTAGCCATTAATTGGATACCATAATCTGATGGCTTTCTTCTTTTATTTTGCCCATTTAGTCCTGGTGGATACTCTCTTTTATTGAATGGACTTTTGGGTCTCCCCCAGAGATTACAACGAAGTCTTCTATCGATTTTATACTTGGATTTTAAAATTCTAGTCATATTGAGAATATACTTTTTAATTTTTTTAAGTCAATTTCATTTGTTATTTTTTGCTTTATATAAGCTTGTAAATATTCCAAACAAAATGTCGATTTCATTTTCTTCAAGATTACTTTTTGAAAATATATTTTTAATCTTAAGAATTATCATATCTTTTCTTTCATCTGTTTTTATAAAACCAGATTTATTAAGTAATTTTTCGATATGGTTATAGAAAAAGATCAATTTCTCTTTTTTAATTAATTTTCCTTTATTATTTGAAAATTTTATTAACTTATTTAATTTTATTAGTTCATAACATATGATCATTACTGCATGAGATAAATTGATAGAGGAAAAAGAAGGATTTGTTTTAATTGTTACAGTTTTATCAATAACTGATAGATTTTCGTTAGTTAGTCCAGATTTCTCGGGTCCAAAAACAAAACCAACTTTATTTTTAGCATTAACTTTTTCAATTGCTTCATGAGCTGCTTTTTCTGGTGTCAAATTTGGTTTCTTTAAACTTCTATTTCTGGCTGTACTTGCAATAAGAAAATTAAAATCTCTGATCGCCTCTGAATAACAATTAAAAACACGCATTTTTTTTATTACTTCATCAGCACCTGCTGCTATTGGGAGAATTTTTTCATTGTTGATGTCAAATTCTGGAGAAACTAGTCTTAATTTTTTTAAACCACAATTTAACATCGCTCTTGCTACAAAGCCAAGATTTTCTGGTATTTGCGTATTAACTAGTATTATTTCTAAATTTTTAAAATTATCCACACTTTTAACTCAAGACATCTTTAACAAGTGGTAAGTAAAACTGTCATTTAAAGCCAAGAATGATGCATCAATAACATTTTTTGAAACCCCTATAGTTGACCATTTGAATTTACCATTTGTGGATTCTATTCTCACTCTTACCTGAGCGTCTGTACCCTCACGTGGAGTTAAAATTCTTACTTTATAATCTAAAAGATTAAGTTTTTTTATTTTTGGATATGACTTAATTAATGCTTGCCTTAAGGCATTATCAAGTGCATGTATAGGCCCATTTCCTTCAGCAGCGCTATAAAATTTTTTATTTTTTACTGTAAGTTTTATTCTTGCTTCAGATAAGGTTAAATATACTCCATTTGTTGATATTCTTTTTTCATCAGAAACCTTGAAACTGTTAAGAGTATAAAATTCTTTTAATTTTTTAAATTTTCTTAGTGCTAAAAGCTCGAAACTTGCTTCAGCACCATCGTAAGCAAATCCTAAATATTCCTGATGTTTAGCGAGTTTTACAAAATTTGTAAGATCCTTGCTATCTTTATTAAATTTGATTTTTAAACTTTTCAATTGAGATATAATATTAGATTTACCTGATTGGTTTGAAACAACGAGTGTTCTTTCATTTCCCACTAACTTTGGATCTATATGTTCGTAGCTTTTTGGATCTTTTTCCACAGCTGAGATATGTAATCCTCCCTTGTGGGCAAAAGCAGCAGAGCCTACAAAAGGTAAATTTCTACTTGGTGTTCTATTTAAAATTTCATCTATCATTTTACTGCTGTTTGTTAGTTGTTTCAGATTTTTTCTAATTTCTATTTTTATTCCCATCTTTAAACAAACATTGGCAATGACATTTACTAAATTTACATTTCCACATCTTTCACCAAGTCCGTTAAATGTACCCTGAACCTGACCAACCCCTAATCTTATGGCTTCTAAAGAATTTGCAGTTGCTAAATCAGAATCATTATGGAAATGAACTCCTATATTTTCGGATGGTACAATATTTTGGACATCACTAATTATTTTTTTTAACTCAAAAGGAAGGGTTCCACCATTTGTATCACACAATACTATATATTTGGCTCCAGCTTGGAAGGCTATCTGGATTGCTTTTAAAGAATATTTAGGATTAGATTTGTATCCATCAAAAAAATGTTCTGCATCAAATATTATTTCGTCCATCCTTTTAGATGAAAAGTAAATTGAGTCCCCTATCATGTCTAAGTTAACTTTATTACTTACACCAAGGGCCTTTTTTACATGAAAATCCCATGCTTTACCAACAATACATGCTGTTGAAACCCCGCTATTAAGAACTGCGTTCAACCCAGGATCATTCTGACAACTTTTACCATTTTTTCTTGTCATACCAAACGCTACGATCTTTGAATTTGACATTTTGGGTACTTTTTTAAAAAATTCATCATCTGTTGGGTTTGCACCAGGCCAACCAGCTTCAATATAATCTACTTTGAGATTATCGAGAATTTCAGCTATTCTAATTTTATCATTTAATCCAAATGCTAAACCCCTAGTTTGAGCCCCATCTCTTAAAGTACTATCATAAATTGTTAAATTTTTTTTAACTTTTTTCATTCTAAATAAGTCTTCTTATAATTTCATTTTTCCCAAGAATATTAATAATTTTTTTCATTTCTGGTCCACTCTCTCTTCCTGTTAATTTTAATCTTAGAGGAAGAAATAATTTTTTTCCACTTATACCAGTTTTTTTATTAATTTCTAAACACCATAATTTCCATGTTTCTTCCGAAATGTTATCTGGTAAACATTCTGCAGCTACTTTAAATAATTCTGAATTTGAATTATCTTCAATTTTTTTAAAACTTTTATTAATGATATCAAACCAAACACCTATATCTTCAAAAGTTTTTATATTTGGTTTTATGACTGACCATTGATTATTAGATATATCAAGGTGTGTAATATTTTTAATTTCATTAATGGATAAATTACATAAAAATTTAGAATTCATTTTTTCTAAATCTGAAAAATTGAAATTTATTGTATTTTTTGAAAAATTATTTATTTCAAAATTTTCTTGTAAAGTTAATAAACTATCAATTTTATCGTAACTGTGTTTTGACCCGAGTTTTGATAACATGTTAAAAAGAACCTCAGACTGTATTCCATTTTTTTTAATATCACTTAAAGAAAAAGATTTATCCCTTTTTGATAGTTGTTCACCTGATATTGATTTCATCAAAGGAACGTGAGCAAACTTTGGTGCCTTATCACCAATCGTGTGAAATAATTGTATTTGCGCAGCTGTATTTGTTATATGATCATCACCTCTAATTACATGTGAAATTTTAAAATCTAAATCATCAATAACTGATGTTAAGGTAAACAAAGGAGTTCCATCGGACCTTATAACAACCGGGTCCGATATTGGTAAATTTTCAAACGAAATATTTCCGTGAAGAAGGTCTTTCCATTTTATAGGATTGCTATTTAATTTAAATCTCCAATGTGGTTTTATTCCTTGTTTAACATATTCGTTTATCTCTTTTGATGTCAATTTAAGTGAAGATCTATCGTACAAAGGTGGTTTCCCAGATTTCAATTGAAGTTTTCTTTTTATTTCTAATTCTTCTGGTTTTTCATAGCATGGATAAATAAAACCTTTTTTCTTTAGATCATCAGCAATACCTCTATAGGTATCTAATCTATCAAGTTGATTGAAACTAGATTTAAATCTTACACCTAGCCAATCTAAATCTATCTTTATTTGCTCTTCATATATTTTCTTCGATCTTACAGTATCAGTATCATCAAATCGTAAAAAATATTCTAGGTTATTTTTTTTTGCAAAGAGATAATTTAAAATAGCAATTCTTGCATTCCCAACATGCAAATAACCGGTTGGACTTGGTGCAAATCTCAGCATAGTACTTTAGATTTTATAATCGTTAACAATTGGGAATCTTCTATCATTATCAAAATTCATCCTTGACACTTTGGGTCCTATTGCAGATTGATATCTTTTAAATTCAGAATTCTTAAGCATGTTCCAAATTTCATTAACCAACCTCTCTTCAAAACCTTTTTTTATTATAACATCCTTTGAAACACCTTCATCAATTAGAAAATATAAGATTTTGTCTAGAATATCGTATGGTGGTAATGAATCAGAATCCTTTTGGTTCTCTTTTAATTCAGCGGTTGGTTCTTTTAAAATTATGTTATTAGGAATTAATTTTTTTTTTTTCAATAAAAAGTATTTATTAGTACTTTGATTTCTCCATTTGGCTAGTTCAAAAACCTCAGTTTTGTAGACATCTTTTAATATTGAAAAACCTCCACACATGTCGCCATATAAAGTTGAGTAACCTACAGCTAGTTCTGATTTATTTCCAGTAGTAATTAATAGGTGTTTAAACTTATTGGATAAGGACATTAATAAACTTCCCCTTATTCTAGATTGAAGATTTTCCTCAGTAATATCTTTTGAAAAGCCTCTAAAGTACGGGCTTAGTTGTTTATTATAAGAATCTAAAATCTTTTCAATATCTATATTTTTTAAATTTATGTTTAGGTTTTTTGAAAGCTTTTGTGCATCTCTAATACTCTCTTTTGATGTATATTTTGAAGGTAATAAATAACCTGATACATTTGAACTTCCAATTGCATCACATGCAATAGTTGCACATAATGCTGAATCAATACCACCCGAAATACCAATTAAAACTTTTTTAAATCCTGATTTGTCAAGATATTTCCTCAAGCTATATACAAGTGCTTTGTAAGTTATCATATACTCTTTAACATCATAAGCTTTACTTAATTTATTTTTTTTCAAAGGAAAAGTTACTTCTAAATTATTCTCTTCAAAAAACGGAGCCTGATAAATAACTGTTTGATTTTTTGACATACAAAATGAACCACCATCAAATACTAGATCGTCTTGTGCATTAGTTAAATTAGAGTAAATTATCGTACATCCTGATTTTTTTACTATATCCTGTGCGGTCTTTATCCTTTCTTGATATTTTTTTTTTTCAAATGGCGAAGCATTAATGACTATTATTATATCTGGCTTATGGATAAGCTGATATTTTACAAATTTAATATTCCAGAAATCTTCACAAATTAAAAAACATATTCTTTTATTTTTGTAATGAAAAATATTAGAACCTATTTCTCCTGGATTAAAATAACGTTTTTCATCAAATACCCCATAATTTGGTAAAATAGTTTTGTTTATTACTTGCTTAATTTTTCCACCATTAAAAATTAATAATGAATTATATAATTCCTTATTTTTTAGGTATGGACTACCTAAACAAAGATTGCATTGTTTTTTGTTTGTCAAGTCTTTAAGTTTATTAAGGTAAAACTTAGTGGAATTAATAAAATCTTCTCTTAATAATAAATCTTTTGGGGGATAACCAGATAAAGCAAGTTCAGTAGATATTAAAAAATCAAAATTTTTTTTTTCAGCTTCTAAAAATACTTTTTTTATTTTTTGATAATTTTGTTCAATATTACCAACACTTGATTCAAGTTGTGCAACTAAAAAATTAATCTCCAAGACTATAATTCCTTATAAATTAAAAATCTTTAAGTGACGATGCAAGTAAAAAAGCAAGTTCTATTGATTGTGATGCATTCAATCTTGGATCACAGTGGGTATGATATCTATTTCCAAGATCCTCATCAGAAATTTTTTGCATACCACCAAGACATTCTGTCACATTTTGGCCAGTCATCTCAATATGAATTCCACCAGCTTTAGTTCCTTCAGATTTATGAATTTCAAAAAAATGTTTCACTTCATTAATAACATTTAAAAAATTTCTTGTTTTGTAACCACTATTACTTTTTTCGGTGTTTCCATGCATAGGGTCAGATGACCAAACCACGTTAAACCCATTTTTTGTAACTGTTTTTAATATTGGAGGAAAAATTTTTTTTATATTTTCTTGTCCCATTCTTACTATCAAAACAATTTTTCCTGGTACATTTTGTGGATTAATCACTTCAATTAATTTAGGTAGTTCATCTAAATTAGTTTTTGGCCCTATCTTTATTCCAATCGGGTTGCTTATACCCTTGCAAAATTCAACGTGTGCTCCATCTAATTGCCTTGTTCTGTCACCTATCCAAAGCATATGAGCGGAAACATCATACCAATCACCTGTAGTACTATCTATCCTTGCAAAACAAGTTTCATAGGGAAGTAGTAAAGCTTCATGAGATATATAAAAGTCTGTTTCATATATCTGTTTAGAATTGGTGCTATTGATGCCAAAAGCATTCATAAAATTCAAACTTTCAGTTATCCTATTTGCAATTTTTTTGTATGCTGATCCTTGTGATGAATTTTTAACGAAATCTAAATTCCAATTTTGTACATATGATAAATCTGCATAACCTCCATTAGCGAAAGCTCTGAGAAGATTTTGTGTAGACGCTGATTGAAAATATGCATCAATCATTCTTTTTGGGTCGGGTGTTCTACCTTCTTTTGTAAATTCTATTGCATTTATCATATCACCTAAATAACTATCCAACTCCTGACCATTTTTTTTTTCCGTTGGTGATGACCTTGGTTTAGCAAATTGTCCAGCTAATCTTCCCACCTTTGTGACTGGGACACCCGCAGCAAATGTTAAAATGACCGACATTTGCATAATAACTCTAAAAGTATCCCTTATATTGTTTGGATGAAATTCTGCAAAACTCTCAGCACAATCACCTGCCTGTAGTAGAAAACCATCACCATTTACGCATTTAGCAAGTTCTTCCTTTAAATTTCTCACTTCACCTGCGAAGACTAAAGGTGGGAAGTTAGACATCTTTCCAATAGTTTTATTCAGTTCAGATGTATCCTTATAAACCGGCTGATGAAGAGCAATTTTGTTTTGCCATGATTTAGGATTCCATTTTTTCATATCATTTAGTTTTTTATAAAATTTATATAATTAATTATAAAATAGCAATTTGATTATTTCATAACTTACTGCTTAAGTGTAACAATTTCTTCTGCACTTGAAGGATGAATTCCTATAGTTTGGTCAAAATCTGATTTTTTCAAGCCTTTTAAAACTGCAACTGAAAACCCTTGTATTATTTCAGCTGCATCTTCACCTATATAATGTAATCCTATTACTTTGTCAGTTTTAGAATCGACAATCATTTTAATAAATACCTTTTCTTTGAAATTTCCCAACGATAGTTTTAGAGGTTTAAAAGTACTTTTAAATATTTTTATTTTTTTAAACTTTAATCTCGCTTCATTTTCTGAAAGTCCAACGGTTGCAACATTTGGATTAGAAAAAACTGCTGTAGGTATATTATTGTAATTTAACTTTTTTTTTTTCCTTTTTTTTAAATTGTTAACTAAATTCATTGCTTCTGCAATTGCAACTGGTGTAAGTTGAACACGATTGATCACATCTCCTATGGCAAAAATATTTTTATGGTGTGTTTCATAATAGTCATTTACGATAATATCACCACTTTTGGTAATTTTTACTTTTGTATTTTTAATATTTAAATTATCAATAAAAGGAGCTCTGCCTATGGCGCTCATTACAAGCCCAAATTCTTGTTTTTGGTTTTTAAATTCAACTAAAAACTTATTTTTTGTTTTAGATATTCTTTTTGGGATCTCATTAAATAGAAATTTAATTCCTTTTTCCTCCATGGATTTATAAAGAAATTCAGAAATTTCTGAATCAAAACCTCTTAAAATTACATTACTTCTTAGACAAACAGTTGTATCAACTCCCAAACCATTAAAAATACTTGCGAATTCAAGAGCAATGTATCCAGCGCCAACAATTAAAATTTTTTTTGGCAATACCTTTAAATCAAATGCTGAATCTGAATCAATGCAATATTCTGCACCTTCACATTCAAGCAACTTAGGTTTACCTCCAGCAGCAATTAAAATATATTTAGAATTTATAATTTTTTTCTTATTTAAAAGAATTTTATTATTGTCACCAAAAGAACCCCAACTATTAAAAATTTTTACTCCAGAATTAATTAATAAATTTCTATAAATTCCATTAAGTCTTTGCAGTTCCTTTTTTTTTGCCAAAACTAATTTTGACCAATTAAAACTTTTCTTTTCTGTTTTCCAACCAAAACTTTTCATTATTTCCACATCATCTTGAAAATGTGCTGCATATGAATAAAGTTTTTTTGGAATACATCCCCTGTTAACGCAGGTACCACCTAAATCCTTTCCCTCAGCTAGTCCGACTTTTAACCCCAAACTTGATGCGATTCTAGCTGCTCTTACACCTCCTGACCCCCCACCAATAACAAATAAATCAAAATACATCATTGATCCCGAATTTTGTTATCCCTAGAGTAATTGTATATTTTATAATGCATACAAAAAAAGGGGTGTATAAATACACCCCTTTTGTAGTTAATGGAAAGCAAGCTTGCATATATATAAACGACACTTAAAAAAAAATTTTAATTATTCAATTGTTTGTAAAACTTCGTTAAGGTTTGTTCAAAGTTATCTTTATCACCTCCATTTTTTTTCGTTCTAATTATATAATCTTCACTGACATTTGAACCTAGGTAATCAAGTTGCATTCTAAATCCTTTAATAAAGTTTTTTCCATTTCCACCAGATGATGAGCAAATTAATATTTTCTTATCTTTAAATGCTTCTCTCCAATCCTCTGTAGCTCTACTAATCCAAGCTATAGTATTAGTAACAATTGGAGAAATACCACCGTTATATTCTGGACTACACCATATAATCGCTCTTGAATTTATGAGAATTTTTTTTACATGTTCTATTGTATCTGGAAAAGAGTTATTTTGTTTAAACTTTTCTTCTAGAGTTGGTGTATATAAAGGTAAATCATACTCTTCAAGAGATAAGATAGAAATCTCCCCATTACCATAATTATCCAAATATTTTTTTATTTCATAAGATAAATCAAGATTTGTGTTTTTAGTTGAGGATATGATTAATAAATTCTTCATTTTAATTTATATCTAATGCATATTCTTTTAAAATTTCAATATTTATTTTTCTTAATACTTCTTTGTTTGTAGCATTTAAAAATATTTTAGGAGCAACTCTTGCTTTTAATGCCTCTAACCATCTATCCGTGCATAAACACCACCTATCTCCAGGTTTAAGTCCTTTAAAATTGAAAGCAGGTTTGGCACTTATGAGATCATTACCTTTTTTTAAAGAAAAATTTAAAAAATCTATCGTCATTTCAGCACAAACCATATGCATGCCAGTATCTACATCACTTGATGTACAACAACCATCTCTATAGTACCCTGTTACTGGGTCTAAAGAGCAGAGTTCAAGTGGTTGACCGAAAATATTATATTTTAATAACGTTACCATTATCTACAATCTAAAAATAATTGAATATGAATACCAATCTTTTTTATTAAAAAAAATCCAGAAGATTTTATAAATCCATTGTTGATATAAAAATCAGCTACATTCCTTCTTGAATTACACCATAAAATGTCTATGTTGTCATCTTTCTTTGCAAAACATAAAAGATATTTTATTAAGTAAGAACCTAACCCTAATTTCCTAAAAAGACTTTGGGTGAACATACCTCTAATTTGATAACTTTTAAGATTATTTTTTAAAGAATAATTTTTTTTTATTAGGGACGCACCCGTTACGATTTTTTTGTTGTAAGTAATAATGAAATGTTTTGTTTCCTTATCGAAGTCCTCATCATATTTTGCATAAAAATCTGGTAAACTTTTATACAATATATTTTTTCGCATAGTTCTTAGTGCAGTAATATCTTTTACAGAACTAATTTTTTTTATTTCTTTTGTCTGGTATTGGGTCAAACTTAGAATCAAATATAGGGTTACATTTTAAAATCCTTATTATAGTTAAATATGATCCTTTAAAAATGCCAAATTTTTTTAATGCATTGATCGAGTATTCTGAACACGATGGGAAGTATCTACAATTATTAGGAAAAAAAGGAGAAATAATATATTGGTATATTTTTACCAAATAAATTAAAATATTCCTTACATTCCTATTTAGTTTTTTTCCAATTTGTATCATTTTTTGTATCACTTATTTCGACTCCTAATATCTCGAGTTTTTTCCTCAATTTATCTGCTTTTTCAAAATCTTTATCTATCCTTGCATTATTTCTTTCTTTAATTAAATCCTCAATTACTTTTTTTTCTTCAGATTTTATAAAAAACTTGTTTTCACTATTTTTATTAAATAATAACCCTAAATTATTTTTAATAAATTGAAGATTAGATTTTATTTTTTTCTGGTCCAATTTTTTTTTTTCGGAGAGTTGTTTGGTCATTTTAAATAATATTCCTAACACATTTGGAGTATTTAAATCATCCATTAAAGCATCTTTAATTTCGTAACAAAGTGTATTTTTTTCTTCATCTGTAATTTTTACATTTGCAGTTTCTTTTGCTATTCTATTTAATCTTTCCAAATTTTTCTCTGCTTGTTCTAAAACATTATCTGTCCAATTTAGAGGTTGTCTGTAGTGACTAGATAGTAAAGCCAATCTGATGCATTGTCCGGATTTATTTTTTAATAAAGTATTAATTAATTTTATATTTCCAATACTTTTTGACATTTTTTCTCCACTTACCTGGACAAAACCATTATGAAACCAATATCTGCAGAAATTTTCTGGTCTCATATTCTTACCAATTAAGCAACAACTCTGAGCGATTTCATTATCATGATGAGGAAATCTAAGATCTGCGCCTCCGCAGTGAATATCAAATGGCAAAGAAAGTGTTTTTTCTGACATAACAGAACATTCTATATGCCAACCTGGTCTACCCTTACCCCATGGAGAATCCCAAGAGGGTTCGTTAGATCTACTTGGTTTCCAAAGTACAAAATCTGCGTTACTTTTCTTAAATGGAGCTACATCAATTCTATTCCCAGCAATTTGTTCATCAATACTTCTTTTAGAAAGACTTCCATAATATTTATAAGAAGGAACATGAAACAAAACATGACCGTCAACACAATATGCATTATTAGTGTCAATCAATTTTGTAATTGCATTAATCATTTCTTTTATATAACTTGTTGCTTTAGGTTGAACATTGGGGTGTTCGACCCCAATCTTCTTCATATCTTCATTATAAATTTTGTGGAATTTTTGGGTAATTTTTCTAAATGGTGTAGTTGTTTCGATGGATTTTTTTATGATTTTGTCGTCAATATCTGTAATATTTGAAACATAAGTAACCTTAGGATAGATATTCCTTAAAACTCTTACTAGAACATCGCATGCTACAGCCATTCTTGCATTACCAATATGTGCAAAATCATAAACTGTAGGACCACAAGCATATACCCTTACATTTTGTGTATCAAAAGGTATAAAATTAGTTTTTTTATTACTCAAGGAATCAAATATTTTTAATTCATTCTTCATATGAATTTATTTTTTTTCTAAAATTATCATCAACTTTGAATATAAATCCATCTTCTTCGTGAATTGTGGATCCTCTACTATGATAAAGATTTATATGTTGCTTAAATTTTTTAAGATCTTTAATGAGAAATTTTTTTTGGTTTAGATCACTGATATAGAATTTCTTTTTTTTCATTTTTTCATCATTTCAAACTAAACTCGTCTTCATATTCTGGAAAATAATTATTTATAATATTTAAATTAAAACTTTTCAGAATTTGAGTATTAGGTTCTCTTTTTAAAAGAAATTCAAATGATTCTTTTATAATTTCTTGCTTACTTTTATTTTTATTAAATCTCAAATAATACTTATCTTCAAAAATTACTGTGTGTTTTGATTCTTCATCAGATTTTATATAAACTAAAAATTTATCATTATCAATTTCATTAATAATAATCATTTCTTATTTACTTTTCTTTTAAAAATATATCTGAATCTAGAACTTATTCCATCTTTATTAGAGTTGTTTTCACCCATATCTAAAACACACACTAATTCAAAACCTAATTCTCCATAATTTTTATTTAAGTATGATTCAACAACTTCATTATTATGGTGTTCTATATTTTTATAATCAAACACTTTATATTCAAAATTTTTCATATTTTTATTTTCTAAAACTCAAAAATTTGTATCCTTTGTATATAAAAAATATTCCAGATATAAAACTTACCAGATTTAGAATTAAAGATATAGACTGCACAGATTTATTTACTCTTTGTCCGTCATTCAAGCATTTATTAAAACCTTCATTTTCTGAATAGTTATCTTTTAAATCATTAAGGCAAATATCAGATATAGTTTTTATTTCTTCTGTGAGAAGGCTTGAGATTAATATAAAATTAAAGCTAAAAAATGTTAACCCTAAGAATATTAATAAAATTCCAAATATTTTTCTTAACAACATTTATATAAAACATAAAATATTTTTTACTATAATCAATAAAAGTAGTAAGATTAACATTTTTTTGAAAACCTAAAATACTTAATTTTCTATGTACGTAAGAGTAATTATATTAAAATATTCTTCTAAAATTGATGCTGATGCCATGACAGCATTAGCAAAATACGAAATGATACATAAATTGGAAGGGATAATATCTATAGAAGTGATTAAAATAAGCGATCTTCAATCTGTTGCTATTACAAAGTGGCACTCAAAAGAACTAGCAGAAAAAGGTGGTTCTGTATATATTGATAAAGTTAAAAAACAAAGTAATATTAAAGTTGAAGTTTATGCAGGGGAAAGAGACTTTATTGTAGAAAAATAGTTTTATTGAATTTACTTTAATATATTAAATTGCTTACCCAGAAATACAATTTTATATCCTTAGAATTTTGCTGAAATGACCGATCGTATAAGTTTAGATAAATTTTGTGACATTCTTTCTAAAATGAATATGGACTTTACTGATTTTGTTTTAGAAGACTGGGAATCAATAGAAGATGGTAACACTAAACTTGATGGGATGACAGAAAAAGAATGGTTAAAATTATATCTCAAATTTATAAAAGGGGATTTCAAGTAGTTCCTATGTTTATTCGGAATTGAGTTTTTTTATTTCACAATTAACGTATTTATTAGCTTTTTCTAAATATGTTTCTAGTTTATTAGCATAATTTTCAATACTTAAGTTAAAATCATCAATTTTATCATAATAATTCTGAATTTCTTTTTCACCGCAAGAATGCGTTCCTAATGATTGATTTATACAATTAGGTATTTTAGGTTTAATTGGTTTTTTGTTTGGAGCAGACGGTACTACACAATTAGGCAAACATTTACTTGAAACTGAGAAAAGAATAATAAAAATATAAATAAAATTTTTGATCACATCTTTTAAATGAAAATTTTAATATCTTAATTGAAAATAATATTCAAAATCTATTTACAAAGAACCATGTATAACATATTTCAAAATTCTAACAACCTGTTCTTGATCTTTTGCAACAGCGGACGCAAAAGCATCTACTTCTTTCAGGGCGTGTTGATGTTCGTCACTATGAATAACTATAATTGATTTATTTAACGCAGAGGCATAACCAGCATCAAAGGCAGCATTCCATTGTTTATACTTTTCTCCAAATTTTACTATGACAACATCCGAATCTTTTATTGACTTTTTTGTTTTTATTGAATTTATTTTTGCACCTTTATTATCTTTCCAAAATCTTCTTTCTTCATCCCCAAGAATTTCAACACCACAATTATCAGAAAAATCATGATTAGTAATTGGTGATGAAAATTTAATATCCAATTTTTCATCTTTACAAAGTTTTATTATTTGATTTCTCCAATCTGTATGAATTTCACCAGATAAGTAAACATTTAGCATTTTATCTCCTTTAATTTAAATTGTAGAAATTTAATATCAAAATTTTTTATCTCTATCTCTATCATTAATATTTTTATTGTTTTTGTCAAAATCTATTGTGATACATTCAGAGCTCTCAATATACTTAAAATTTTTGTCAAAAATTTTGTATCCAAAAAACAGGTTATAATATTTACCAAGATATGAAAATTCGTAATATTCATCTGATCGCTCTAGACCTTTTCCGATTGAATATCTATTTGAATAATTATTAATTAATTTACCTTTCTCGAAATATCTTAAACAATCTTTAACTAAAACATTTTCCTCAATTTCATTATAACCAGAAAGTAATAAATTAGGTGTTAAAACCCATAGGATATTTACAAAAATAATACATAGTTTTTTTGAGAAAAAAAATTTAAAATCCTTAAATTGTAAACTTTTATTTTTCAATTTTTTTTTCAATTTCGTGAATATCATCATCAATATCCTCTAAAATACTTTTAATAATGAGGAGTTGTTCGTTTATTTGTTGGTTTTTTGATTTCAAGTCAAAAAAAAGATATAGATTAAAAAATATAATAAGAATAATTCCAAATAAACCAATATTTACTTTCATCATAATATTATTTCTCCATTAAGATTATATTAAAAATCATAATAATATCTTTGTATCACATAAAAAAAAAATTATCGCAATAATGACAATAAAATGCTTTTCTTTGAAAAATAGAAGCATATATATTATATTAATAAAAAATAAATCCAATGTACTCTTTTTATTCATTATTGTTTCACATATCACTGATATTAATTACCTTTGATTTATCATCAAAAGACTTAGAGAAAAACAATATGAAAAATCTTAACAATATTCCACTTCAATGTAAAAATGCTCTCGAATGGTACGAGCGCCATCCTACATATAAAGGTGAATATGTAAGGGTTTATGAATATTGTAAGACTTATGCAAAGGATGTAAGTCCGCAAGGATTTGAAGCTAATCCTATACTTTCAGATTTTGGAAGTATGAATGGGGTTAATACCAGACCTCGTGACACTATTCATCAAGGCATAGACATAATTGGCTCTGAGAATCAAAAAATCATTGCTATTGCTGATGGTGTAGTTCTTGAAACAACAGTTGAAGATTGCTGGGGAGCCACAGTTATAATCGATCATGGTAAATCTTTTGACGGTAAGAATTTAATTGTAATTTATGGACATGTTGGAGAATTTTTGGTTGAAGAAAATCAACAAGTTAAAAGGGGAGATTTAATAGCAAAACTTCCAAAAAATGTGAAATATAGATGTATGGCTAGAGTGCGTCATCTGCATCTTCAAATTGGTCAAAGATATTGTGAAAAAAGTGAAAAAGATAATTGGGGGTGCAAATATTTTATTAAAGATTACTACAGTTCTCTTAACCCCCATGATTACTGGTCAAATGGGCCAAACCAAATTTCATGTTTTGAAAAAAATAAAACTTTTAAGGAAGGTACAATAACATATCCGTTTCCTTGCAAAAGAAAAGGTTAGTTAGCAATAACTTTTTTGGATAGCTATTTCTTTAAGATATTATTAATAGTGTTATTCCTTGGATTGTTTACTTCGGTTGATACTCTAAAAATTAATAAGTTTTTAGTATTCAAACATTCAAAATTATGATTTTTTAAAAACCATTTGTCAAAATCTAAATAATCTAAAATTACTGGTTGCCTTTCATGAATAATATTAGTGTTTGAATAACTCTGTCTGGTAACAATGCATGCTTCATCACCATTTTTAATTCCGGCAAAGTACAACATGTTATTTCTAAATGTGTGATAATAAGGAGTCTTTACTTTATCTCTTTTCCATTCAAAATAACCATTAGCTAAAAATATACATCTTTGTGTTTTTGAAAAAATTTTTTTCTCATCTAATGTCTCTGATCTTGCATTTATAATGTTTATTTTTTTTGACCAGCTTACACTAATACCCCATTTAACTTGAGTAATTCTATTATTTCTATCTATAACTAAAACATTTGAGTTAGGCACAATGTTATAATTAGGAATAACTTTTCTTTTTATGTTTAGTTTTGACTTTGAAAAATCATACAATGTAAACCTTCCACACATAAGATCTCTAATTTTTTTCACTTTTCCAAGTTCCTCCATACTTGTATGTCTGCAGATAACTATTTTTTATTATTTTTAAACATTCTTCACAAACAAAAACCCATTTTTCTAGGTTTTTATACTTACATCGAAAAAGTATTTTTAAAACTTTTTTACACTCAAAACATTTTTTATTTCTTATTCTCAGTGGCATTGATATTTAAATTAAATTTATATTTGTGAGAGGTAAATAAGAATAATTTTAAAACCAAATTTTAAAATTTTTAAGACTTAATAATATATTTACTTTTCCAAATCACGTCTTATGTATTATACTTCTTATGATGATTATTAGAAAGGGTTAATTATGGATTGTGGTTGTGGTCGGAGTCCAACTGGTAAATGTATTGGTTGGCATGATCTTACTGAAGAAGATTATTTAAAAAAATTAGAATTGTTTAAAAAGAAATCTCAAAACAAAAGTAAAAAGTAGAAATACAAATTTATTTTTATTTTTTATTATTTTCTGATTGAATTTTATATTAATTATTTTTAGTATAATTAGGGGGGAGTCTTAATTTATATTTACATCTAATAGAAATATACTTAAAAAAGAAACGATAAATTTTCTCCCCCCTTCATTAAGCTAGAATATAACTATTAAAAACTATGATTTTTTTTACAATAGTAAAAATTCTATCTTTTCAAATTTTTTTTCTTTTTTCTTATTTTATTAATTATTTTATTATCCTCTTCATCTAAAATACAAATACGTGTTCTTACACCTCTCATTCTTTCAAATGAATTTTTTGGAAACTTGCATTCAAAAACTTTATCGTAAACATTAACAACTTTTTTACTAAGAGATTCTTTATCTTTTAAAAATAAAAAAATAAATATAAATGAAACTAAGAGATATTTACATTTTTTGATCATTTGAATTAATAGTTATAAATTTGTTAAAATAAATTCAAGAGTTTTAAATTCATTTCAAAAAAGAAATGGATGTAATGTTATCAAAATGTCTAATTCATGATTTAAAATTTAGGATTTTATTTTTAAATATAATATTTACATGTTAATTTAAATGTATTACTAAATATGAATACTAGTTATGGTTGATAAAAAAACAAATATTGAAGAAAATTGTTGTAAGTATACTTGTTGTGTAGATGGTTGTTGTAGTGAAGGATGTAAAACTGGAAAATGCAGTAGCACTTGTTGCAGTGACGGATGTTGTAGTGACTCAGATAACTGTTGTTAGGGCCATTAAATTTATCTATTAAACAATTTGACGCTTTTTAAGTTATAAACTTTCTTTTAAATCTTCTCCACGGTGACCGATTATATTTGAAAGGTGAAAAACTCCAAGTTTCTAAACTTTACTTAAAATTCAGTATTTCTAGGAGATATAATAGCCTAACAAAAGATTTATCTCAATTCCAAAAAAATAAAAACAAAAAGAAATACAACTTGGACTAATTCAAAAGTTCATTCTTATTAAAAAGATATAAAGGATTGAAAGACAAAATTATAGAAATAAATTTTACGAAATGAAATGGATTGGTAAGATGAGATTGAGGGATTTCTAATGAAAAAATTATTAATCATACTGGTTTGTATATTTATATTTTTTGAAGTGAATTCTGAAGAAGAATTTCAGACGAAATATTATTCTGGTAAAGAAATATCAATGAAAAAATGTTCAGAATACTTTAATAACGGAAAAATTATTCATAGTTATTTAAGTACAGATAATCGTGACAAAGTTTACATAGAGAATGAAAAAGTAATTTTTTTTTCTCATAAAAATAAAATATATGAATTAGTAGTTAAAACTAAAAAAAATAAGACTGAAATCTTAAGTAATCATGAGTTTATAGAAAATATGTATTGTTATTTTTTAGACTTTGATAAAGAAAAAGAATAAGAATCATAGTCTTTTCACTTTTCAAATCTACTCGACAGTCAAAAAGTTTACAAAGTTTGTAGGTTGATCAAATTTTTTCATTTTTGTAACTTTCTTAATTCAGTCCAAACATTCAAGTACGAGTGATGTCTTTCTGATTGATCAGAGGGAATAGAATTTTTAAAATTATCATAAGTAATACCTTCTACAATATTTTTAAGTTTATTGGATACATTAGTTTTTTTTATATAAGACCGATACTTATAATCTGAATTTTCCATTTCAAACACATCAGAGTCTGGGAAAACTTTTTCTATATCCCCTTTTATTCTTGAACGAACTAATAACTCATCTTTATTATTTCTATTTTCAACTATTGATAAAAAAGAATTATTTAGAAATACCCACATTATACTTTTCAATTATTTTTAATTTCATTTTTTTCATTAAATTTTTTTCTATGTCTTATTAAATATTTAATCATTCCTTTTGAAACATTTATTTTTATATCTTTTCTTAGACCTAACTTTATCACATTTTTTTGGTTTAATTTTTTTGAAATCAAAAGTTCACCATTATCTTTAAAAGAAATTAAATATCTATCAAAAAGGGAGTCAAAAATCGGTGATAATAATATTCCATTCTCAGGATCTAATCTCTCTTTATCTGTTGATTCTGACCAACGGACAATATGAGATGAAATTAAAATGGATTTAATATCTATTCCTGTAATTGGACACATTCCATTCCATTTGTCTATTATTTGTTGTCTATAATAACCTTGACCAACTCTTGAAGTAACCATTCCTTTTCTTTCAGTCTTATCAGGTTTTTTATATTCTTTTTTTCTTTTATCTGAAATAATCCCTTTCATTGATATTTTTGAACTGGTTTTCATTCCTATTTTTAATGGGTTCCATAGGTAAATATCAATTAGGTCATCGTTTTCAGTAAAATCATCATAGTCAACACTTTGAAATATTATGTGGACAGGATTGGATGTTTTTTCTTCATGAGAATGATAAATCAACTTCCCACAATAAACAAAAGGTAGAGTTACATTTTTAATTTTTGGATTAACTCTTACAAATAAATGTGGTGTAACATTTCCACTCACAATTTCTTGTATTTTAGGACTATCGATATTTTGTGTTGTTTGAGAGTCCCAATGAAAAAAATCTCCTTCAAAAAAATCATTAAAATGAAATTTCTTTTCTTTATCTTTTTTTTCAAGGTCAACAAAGAAAAGTGATGAACTAGAATTTTTACAATTAAAAATTCCTTCCCGAACAAAAGAAAGGTTTGGTTGATCTAACAGACTTGATAGATCCTTTTTGGAATATTTACTTCCTAAATCTAAAACTTTCTCAGGTTCCATTTTCTAATCTCAAAAATAAATCCACAATGTTCCAAATATAAGAATATCGATTAAAATAACTTTTGTAAAACTACTCATAAACCAACTCACTCCTTATTATTTCACCTAACTTACTTTTATTCTTTTCTAAATGTCTATTATATTTCTTTATTAACTCAAACACTAAACTTGGAGAAAAATTTTTTCCTCTATAACTCAATAGATTAATTTGATTAAAATATTGACTTATCATTTTATAAGTATGACCACATTCTCTGAAAAAAATAATCTTATCGATCAACATTTTTTGATATGGAGAGTATGGATAAGAATTCAGTCTTATTTTTGATATCTTATAGTGAATTCTGAGGGTTATGTTTGTATAATCTCTAAAACTATACATACAAAACGAAATCATTCCACGGTTACTGATTTTGCTAAATTTCTTGGTTGATCTACATCAGTACCTTTTAAAACTGCAGCATAATAAGCCAACAATTGTACTGGAACACAATACAAGATTGGTGAGACGAATTCCTCAACATCAGGAATTACTAGTTTCTTTATCTTTAAATCTTTGAAGTAGGTTTCTCCTTTCTTATCAGTGATCACATAAACTTTACCCCCTCTTGCTAAAATTTCTTGTATATTTGAAAGGTTTTTCTCAAAGATAAAATTTTTGGGACATATTGCAACTACAGGCATCTTTTTATCAATTAATGCAATTGGGCCATGTTTCATCTCACCAGATGCATAACCTTCAGCATGTATATATGAAATTTCTTTTAATTTTAGTGCTCCTTCTAGAGCAATTGGATAACACACCCCTCTTCCTATAAATAAGCAACTTTTAGCAACTGAGATATCTTTTGAAACTTTTTCTATTTTTTTATTTTTTTTTAATACTTCAGAAATTTTTGACGGAATCTCAATAATACTTTTTGTCAATTTTTCTTCATTTGATTTACTAATAATTTTTTTTTTTTTGGAAATAAAAATACATAGACACGACAAAACACATAACTGAGCAGTTAATGCTTTTGTTGAAGCAACACCTATTTCAGGGCCTGCAGCAGTTGGAAGTACAAAATTTGATTCTCGTGCGATACTACTTTCTACTACATTGACAATACTTAAAATTTTCATTTTATGGTTTTTGGCGTGCCTTAGGGCAGCAAGAGTGTCTGCTGTTTCACCAGATTGGGAAATAAAAACACAAAGTTGGCTTGTAAGTTTAATTTGTGATTTATATCTGAACTCAGATGCAAGCTCAGCTTCTGCAGGGATTTTTGAATATTTTTGAAACCAATATGTTGCTACTAAACATGCATAATAAGATGTCCCACATGCAACAAATTTTATAGATTTTATCTTATTCCAATTAAGTTTTAGATTAGGAATTTGTATTGTTTTTTGTGTTGGATTTATAAATCGTGATAAAGAATCTCCAAGAACTGATGGTTGTTCAAAAATTTCTTTTTGCATAAAGTGGTTGAAATTACCTTTCCCTGAATTCTTATTATTATAAGAGGTAAGTTGAATTTCTCTGTCAACTTCATTATTACTTGAATCATAAATCTTAAAACTACTTTTATTAATTTCAACCCAATCACCCTCATCAAGATAACAAATATTTTGGGTGTGAGGAGCAATTGCTATAGAGTCTGATCCTAAAAAAAAAGTTTTTTTAGATATTCCAAGTGCCAGAGGGCTGCCTTTTCTTGCTCCTATAAGCTTTTTGTGGTCTCTAAATAAAATTGCCAATGCAAATGCACCTTCTAACTTTGGAAGTGTTTCCTTAATTGCCTCATGGGGATTTAAACCTTTATTCAAAAATTGTGTAAGTAAATGGGCAATAACTTCACTATCTGTTTGAGATTTAAATTTGCAACCTTTATCTGATAATTCTTTTTTAAGCTTAATATAATTTTCAATAATACCATTATGAACAATTGCAACTGAATCAGTATAGTGCGGGTGAGCATTTTTTTCTGATGGAACTCCATGAGTAGCCCAACGGGTATGACCTATACCTATTTGACCATTAATTTTTTTATTTTTAAGAATCTTTTTAAGTTTTTCAAGTTTACCTTCTGCTCGAAAACACAATATTTTCTTTTTTTCACTATCACTTATTGCAATTCCTGATGAATCATAGCCTCTGTATTCCAAGCGAGTCAAAGAACCCAAGATCTTTTCTACAATCGAATCTTCTCCTACAATACCAAAAATACCGCACATACTAATTTTTTTTATTTTTTCTTACTATTTTTGGTTTACCATAAATAATAACAGAATTTGATACATTTTTTTTAATTACACTACCAGCTCCAATAATCGCATTATCACCAATTGACAGGGGTGCTATAAGCGATGTGTTCGATCCTATAAAACAATGTTTCCCAATTTTGGTTTTATTTTTTCTTATACCATCATAATTACATGTAATTGTTCCTGCTCCTATATTTGTTTCAGATCCAACAGTTGAATCTCCTATATAGGATAAATGTGGTATTTTAGCATTATTTTTAATCTCAGATTTCTTGATTTCAACAAAGTTTCCAATTCGTACTGAATCGTATATTGTTGAATCAGGTCTTATTCTAGCAAATGGGCCGATTTCACAATTATTTTTAATTATTGCACCTTCAAGGTGAGAAAAGCTTTTTATTTTTACGTTTATACCAACTTCAACTTCTTTACCAAAATAAACATTAGGATATATAATAGAATCTTTTCCTATCTTTGTGTCGTAACTAAAATAAACCGATTTTTTATCTAATATTGTTATGCCTCTGCTGAGAAATTCTTTTACCCTGACTTTTTGAAAGTTAGTTTCAACTTTCAATAGATCGTCTCTGTCATTTACCCCAAGTGTCTCTTCATATTCACAAATTAAATAATCTATGACTTTTTTGTTTTTTTTAAAAATTTCAACAATATCAGTTAAATAATATTCTTTTTTACTATTATTATTTGAAATTTGATTTATGTATTTTAATAATTCAAACGATTTAAAAATCATTATACCTGAGTTACATAAATTATTTTTTTTTTCATCCTTACTCGCTTCAGTGAATTCTATTATTTTTTCAACTTTCTTATTTACATTTAAAATTACCCTGCCATATTCCTTTGGTTCCTTTGGTTTCATGGTAAGAACACACATATCAGATTTATTCTTTAATTTTTTTTCTAGTTTCTTTAATGTAACCAATTTTATTAGAGGAGTGTCACCATATAACACCAATACCTTATTAACTTCATTTTTGTAGTACTTTTTCGCAGAATGAAGGGCATCCGCCGTACCAAGTTGTCTTTTTTGAATGCAAAATTTCAATTTTGGAAATTTTTTTTTAATCTCCTTCTCAAGACCTTTCATTCCCTCTGAAATTACAATTATTATTCTTTTTGGATTAAGTTGCTTTGCAGTATTTATAATATGATAAAGCATTGGAAAATTTCCTATTTCATGAAAAACTTTATATTTTTCTGAGTTTAATCTCGTCCCTTTTCCTGCTGCTAAAATAACTACTGCTAGTGACATCTAATTTTTTTATAAAATTTTCATTATTGATATTACATCTTATACTATAAGATTAATTTTTGTTCTAAAATATTTATGAAAAAAAAAATTGATTGTATTTTTTTTGACTTGGACGGTACATTAATCGAAAGTGGGCCAGACCTACTAGATTCTCTTAACTATGTTCTTCTAAAGAATAAAATGCCAGAAATACCCAAAGGTGTAATTGGTAATCTTGTAGGTGGTGGGGCTTCAAACATGTTAAAAAAAGCATACAAACACTTTAATAAGGAAATCAATAAAAAAGAAATCGATCTCTTAGTTTCTCAATTTCTTGACTTTTATTCGATTAATTGTTCAAAAAAAACTACTCTATATGATGCTGTTGAATCAACACTAGAAGAATTAAAATTAAAAGGAATTAAAATGTGTATATGTACAAATAAAAAACAATATCTAGCTGAAAAGATCCTTTTAGATCTTGGCGTGAATAATTTTTTCTCAATAATATTAGGTTCAACTGACAAAACAAAATTAAAGCCTGATTCTTCAATGTTACGTTTTCTAATAAATAAACTAAGTTTAAATGTTGATGAAATTATGATGGTTGGTGACAGTGAGAATGATATAATTCCATCAAATGAACTTGGGCTAACCTCAGTCTTTGTTGAATATGGTTACGGTGATTTTTCTAATTCAACACCCACTTATAAAATTAAAAAATTCAAACAATTATTAGATTTCTTTTAAATTTTTATTTTTTCAGTAAAAAAATTGTTAATTTCGCTCAAAACCGCAAAAATGGTTATGAATGCGATTACTATAGCCAAAAAGCCTATTAAATACAGATATTTATGATATGTATTTTTCATAGTTTTATATTATAGATTTATTAAATTGAGTAAATTATTATAATTATTAAAGGTCCAAGTTTATTAATAATAAGAAAATTATTATATTTATAATCGAAAATAATTTATTAGAAAAAAATTTATGATGTGTGTTTTTATGGAATCAGAGAAAGTTCTTGATAGAGCTGCGAAAATATTATTAGAAGGAAAGGTCATATGTGCCATGACAGAAACTGTATATGGCTTACTAGGAAATGCTGAAGATCCTAGAGCTATAAAAGCAATATATGAATTAAAAAAAAGACCAAGCTTTAATCCTTTGATAGTTCACGTAAATTCAATAAAAATGGCAAAAAGAATTGCTTGTTTCACAAAAGATGCTGAAAAACTGTCAAATAGTCTCTGGCCTGGTCCGCTCACATTAATCCTTAAAAAAAAAAAATCAAATATTTGTTCTACTGTCACTGCAAATTTGGAAACTATTGCAATTAGATTTGCAGATTCGAAAATATTCTCTAAAATTATTTCAAAAATTAATAAACCTATTGCTGCACCTTCTGCAAATATAAGCGGTTTTGTTTCTTCAACAAAATCCTCACACGTCAAGAAGTATTTTAAAAATAGAATAGACTTAATAATAGACTCTGGACAATCGAGGTATGGAATTGAATCGACTGTAATTAATCTTACAACTTATCCATACCAAATTCTTAGATTGGGAATTATTGAAAAAAAAATAATTAAAGATTTATTAGGAAAAGATATAATTGAAAAAACTAAACAAAAGGGCAAAATCTCTTCACCGGGACAATTATTAAAACATTATTCAACAAATACACCAATTAGAATGAATGCTAAAAAAAAACTTAAAGGAGAGGCTTTTTTAGGTTTTGGTAGTAAACAAAATGAAGAAAAAATAAACCTAAATTTGTCTAAAGATTCAAACTTAAATGAAGCAGCATATAATTTGTTTGATTATTTAATTAAATTGGACAAGTTAAATATGAGAAAGATAGCAATTTCACCAATTCCTGATATAGGTTTAGGAAAGGTAATTAATGATAAACTTAAAAGAGCATCTAAAAAATGAGTGAGCAGTTAACCTATCTAATACAAAGTCTTGATCATAACGAATACTCTTATGAACCAGAAGTGGTCTCTAACCATTCTATTGATTGGAGAAAAAACTTTAAAGGTAATGCTTCTATTGTAATATTTCCAAAATCAGTTGAAAAGTTGGTTAATGTAATAAAAAAATGTAACGAAAAAAAAATATCAGTTATTCCTCAAGGTGGAAACACTAGTTTAGTGGGTGGTTCAGTACCACTTGAAAATTCAAAAAAATTTCAGGCAATTATTAATTTTAAAAAGTTAAATAAAATCATAAATTTTGACCCTAATAGTTTTAGCATTCAAATTGAATCAGGATGCGTACTTGAAGATATTCAAAATTTTCTTTCAAAAAAAAATTTTTGTTTCCCGTTATCAATTGGTTCAAGAGGAAATTGTCAAATTGGAGGAAATATTGCTTCACATGCAGGTGGAACAAATGTAATAAAATATGGAACTTTACGTTCGAATATTTTAGGCCTTGAAGCTGTAATGGCTGATGGCAGTTTTTTTTCAAGTATGAAGAATGTAAGAAAAGATAATACTGGTTACGACTTAAAACAACTACTTATTGGGTCTGAAGGTACGCTTGGTTTAATTACAGCGGCTAATATTCGAGTATTTCCTAAACCTTTAGAAACAAGAGTAGTTTTTGGTACATTTTCTAATATAGAAGACTTATTAAATTTTTATTCTAAAATCAGAGTTAATTATCATGACTTATTAACCAGTTTTGAGCTAATAAACAGTGAAGCAATGGAACTGGTGATTGAAAAAAATAATAAAAAAAGGATATTAAAAAAAAGTAATTTTTATTGTTTGATTGAACTTTCTAATTTTACATATAATGTCGATTTTTTTGGACAAATTGAAGATTTCTTTTTTAAAAGTATAAAGAATACTGAAGATTTCATCTTTTCAAAATCTTATGAAGAAAATAAGCAACTATGGGATTATAGAGAATTAATTCCAATTGCAGAAACGAAAGTAGAATTTTGCATTAATCATGATATTTCAATACCATTAGATAAAATTGGTAGTTTTATAAGAAAAACAGAAAAGGAAGTTTCATTAATTGATGAATGTTTTAGAATAATTAATTTTGGTCATATCGGAGATAATAATCTTCATTACAATATATTTTCAGCCGATAAAAAAAAAAATAAAAAATTAAAGCAAAAGCAATCGACTCTTAACAAAATTATTTTTGAAAATGTAAATGATCATGGTGGGACTTTCAGCGCCGAACATGGTGTGGGACAATTAAGAATAGAAGAATTGAAGAGATACAAAACCAGTTTTGAAGTTGAACAAATGAGAAAAATAAAAAAAATATTTGACCCTAAAAATATATTAAACCCAAAAAAATTATTTTAAAATTTATTGTTTATAAATTTTATTAGCTTCCTCACATGTTTTAATAATATCACTATTTATTCCCACTAAACCTCTAAGGTAATAATAAAACCATTTTGAAAAATAAGAAAGGCCAAGTTTTCTTCTTGCAAATCTCCAGGCTCTTCCAGTTAATCTTCTCTGAGCTTTTAGCAATGTAATATTGGATAATTTGTTATCTTTTATGAAAAGTTCTAAGGCTTTTGAAACTCTATAAATTTGCTCAGTTTTATTTTCAGATATTTGACCAGGAGCGACAAACGGCAAAACTGTTACAAAGTCATCTAATTTAAGAAACTTACCTTTAAGAGATAATCTTAATGTCAAAGAATATTCCTGGCTATATTTAATTCTTTCATCACATCCACCAACTTTCTTACATATATCAGTTCTTACAAGAAACTGTGAGGGATTAAACATTGAGTTTCTCATTGCAAAATCTATTGGTTTATTTATAATCTTGTAGCTTGAACTTATCTTACCCTCTAATTTTACTTTTGAAATATCTTTAATTTTCCGTTGTAATCCGTAAACTAAAACGGCATCTCTATTTTTCTCTAGGATTTTTAAAAGCGTTAATGTAGAATTTTGTAATAAAACATCATCGGCATCTAAAAATTTAATATATTTATTTTGCGCTTTTTTAATTCCTACATTTGTTGCATTTGCTGAGCCCTTATTATTTTGGTCTATTATAGAGCAATTCTTCCAGTTTTTGGTATATGTTTTCAAAATATTGAGTGATTTATCTGTTGATCCATCATTAATAAAAATATACTCTTTTTTAAAATTACCCTTTTGTTTTTCTAATGATTTTAGAACATATCTTAGAAAATTTGATTTATTAAATACTGGAATTATAAATGAAACCGATGACATCTAATTTTTAAAATCTATTAATTCTGCACTATAAAACATATTTCCGAAAGCTGAAGCATTTGTAGACTCAAGTCTTTCTTCTTTTACAAGGCCAACCCCTGGACATAGCCATTCCTTTGTTTTAATTTCAATCGGGATTGGGCCTGATCTTGTATCTGCAATAAATTCCGACTTTCCTGTTCCAGTAATAAAAATACAGTTATTAAATTTATTTCCTTGGACTTCAACTGTAATATCTCTTCTTTCTATTAAATAATTAATATCAAAAACAGCAGATGGAATAAATCCTCTAAGTGGAGGTTGAAATCCTCGCGTAATAAAAAGTTGACTAACTGCTTTCCAATTATTTTTATCGAACATCATTGATGGATAAATTATTTTTTTTACGGGTTCATCTAATCCATCTGAAGATTTAAATATAGCACTTGTTCTTACGAGAGAGCTATTTTTTTTTTCTTTAAGAAAAGAAACTATATTTCCATTTGAATAAAGTTTTGAAAAAGCAACTCCTTTTTTATCAATAAATAATGATGCATTTGTAATTGATAATCTCTTTTTTTCTTCAATACCAGTATAGTCTGATTTAAAGACTATCTTATAATTCCAATGCAAACCTTGTTCATGAGGAAAATAAGTATAATCTGATTTGCAGCCTATTATCAATAATAATAAGATATAAATTTGTATGAATTGGTTTTTCATGAGGTGCCCAGGGGAGGAATTGAACCACCGACACAGCGATTTTCAGTCGCTTGCTCTACCAACTGAGCTACCTGGGCTAAGAAGAATAATATAGAAATATATACTACTATTAGAAAAAAAAAACATAAAATTATCATCTTGTCCATCCCAGCCCTTTCAACATCAATAATACATCAAAAATAGACAAACCAACAACATTGAAATATGACCCTTTTATTTTTGAAACCAGACTAGCACCATAACCTTGAATAGCATATCCCCCTGCTTTTCCAATTCCTTCATTAATTAGATCTTTATCATTAAAATCATTTTTAAAGAGTCTTCTGAAAAAAACTTCGGTTTTTACTACTTTTGTAGATAAAGAACCATCTGGAGCTATAACACAAATTCCTCCATAGACTATATGTTTTTTTCCAGACAATTGATTTAAATACTCCTTTACTAAATTTTTATCATTAGTCTTTTCAAATATTTTATTTCCCCTAGCTACAGCAGTATCAGCAGATATTACGAATTTATTATTTTGAACCTTTTTTTTAATATTCATAGCTTTTTCGTATGATAATTTCTTAACCATTTTTGTTGGAGGTAGATTTAGATAATTCTTCTCATTGATATTATGCGGTATTATTTTGTGTGGCTCAATCATAATTTGTTTTAAAAGGTCTAGTCTTCTAGGAGACGAGGAGGCGAGAATTATTTTTGATTCAATAACCAACTAAAATTCATTTAAATCTGAATGTTATTCTACCCTTTGTAAGATCATAAGGGGTCATTTCAACCGTTACTCTATCGCCAGCTAGTACCCTTATTCGGAATTTTCTCATTTTACCTGCAGTGTGGGCAATGATTTCGTGATTATTATCCAAAAGGACTCTAAACATTGCATTAGGTAGTAATTCTTTAACAACACCGTTAAATTCCATTACTTCTTCTTTTGCCATATATACATTCTCCCTTTAGATTTTAATTTCTAACAAATAAAGGTCATACAATCAATTTTTATTTAACCTTTTATAAATAGATCTTGCATGTGCTCCAAGGCCCTCCTCATTCGCTAAAGTAATAGCATCTGGACCAATTTTATTGATACTTTCTTTGCTACATTCTACAAAAGAAGTTCTCTTCATAAAATCAAGAACATTTAAACCAGATGAAAATTTTGCTGTCCTATCAGTTGGAAGAACATGATTTGGTCCAGCAATATAGTCACCTATTGCTTCTGGCGAAAATTTTCCTAGAAAAATTGCTCCCGCATTTTTTATTTTTTTAAGAAGTTTACTAGGTTTTTGAACTGAAATTTCTAAGTGTTCTGGAGCTATCTCATTTACCAAAGTGTGAGAGTCATCAATATTTTTCATAACAATAATACAACCAAAGTTTTTCCAACTTTTCTCCGCTATGCTCTTTCTTGATAGTGTTTTCAATTCTGTTTGCACATAACTTAATACTTTTCTGGCAAAATTTTCAGAATCTGTAATTAATATAGCTTGTGCATTTTCGTCATGTTCTGCTTGAGATAAGAGATCAATTGCAATGTGACTTGGATCATTAGTTTTGTCAGCAACAACTAAAATTTCTGAAGGTCCAGCAATCATATCAATACCTACATCGCCAAATACTTTTTTCTTAGCCGATGCTACATAGGCATTACCGGGCCCAAAAATTTTGTTCACCTTCTTTATATTTTCAGTACCAAAAGCCAATGCTGCAATTGCTTGAGCACCTCCAATTTTGTATATTTCTTTAATTTTGAGTATTTCTGCAACGGCAAGTACAACAGGATTAATTTTTCCGCCCATTGCTGGGCAAACCATTACAATTCTCTCAACACCAGCTACAATAGCAGGAATAGCATTCATAATAACTGAGGAAGGGTATGATGCACTGCCTCCTGGAACATATAGACCGACTGAATCAATAGATGACCATTTACTTCCAAGTTTAACACCCTGATTATCAGTGTAAAAAAAATCTTTAGGTAATTGTTTTTCATGATAATTCTTAATCCTAGAAGCTGCTTTAGTAAGTGCTTTTATTACATTATGGGAAATTAATGACTTTGCTCTATTTATTTCATTTTTACTTACAACTAGATCTTTAAATTTCGTAACTGGGTTTTTGTCATATTTTCTTGTTAATTCAAGCAACGACTTCTCGGAACCTTTTCTTACTCTGTCAATTATTTTTTCAACAGTATTATCAATTGCTTTATCGGAAAGTTCTCTTTTTTTTAAAATCTTCAAAAAATTATTTTGAAAGCTTTTACTATTTTGGAATATTATTTTACTCAATTTTGGCAACCTCAAATTTTTTAACAATTTTCTGTAATTCTTTATTCATTAATTTAAAAGCAATCTTATTGATTATAAGTTTTGCAGTAATATTCATTAATACTTCTTGCTCAACTAAATCATTTTCGCTCAAAGTTCTACCAGTTGATACTAAATCAACAATATAGTCACAAATACCAAGTTTTGGTGCCAATTCAATAGCACCATTTAGTTTTATACATTCAGCTCTTACACCTTTAGATGCAAAATAATTTATCACAGTATTTTTATATTTTGTAGCAACTGTAATATTACCAAGTTTTTTTTCTTCAAAATCCAAATTGTTTTTTTGTTTGGCTAGTGATAGTTTACATTTACCAATCTCTAAGTCTAATATTGAATAGATTTCTTCATAGTTAAACTCTTTTAAAACATCATCTCCTGCAACCCCAATTTGTGCAGCACCAAATGCAACAAAAGTAGCAACATCAAACGCTCTTACTCTTATAATTTCAAAATTCGGTAAACTTGTTTTAAATATTAATTTTCTTGAACTAGTGTTGAAAAATTCTTTTTCGGGTACTATGCCTATTTCTTTCATTAAAGGTAAGAGATCATCGAGTATTCTCCCTTTTGGTACTGCAAATATTATCTTGTTCATAAATTAAAACTATATTCTTTTTATCTCAGCACAACAAGATGATAGTTTTTCAACAAGATTTTCATAACCTCTATCAAGATGATATATTCTATTGATTGTTGTTAAGCCATCAGCCATCAAGCCAGCAATAATTAAAGATGAAGAAGCTCTTAAATCTGTTGCCATTACTTCTGCTCCATTGATGTTTTTTTTACCAACTATAGTAGCATTAGAACCTTTTAACTTTATGTCTGCTCCCATCCTAATTAGTTCTTGAACGTGCATAAACCTATTTTCAAAAATTGTTTCTTCTATTTGTGTTTCGCAATCTGAAATACACATTGCTGCAATTAATTGAGCCTGTAAGTCAGTTGGAAATCCAGGATAAATATCTGTTTTAATTTTTAAATTCTTTTTTACTTTTGACACACACGAAACTTCCAGCATTGTTTTATCTTTAGAAATTTTTAAATACAATTCTTTGATTGAGGAAAAAATACTTATCAAATGTTCAATTACATCTTTGTTTAAATTAGTTAACTTTATTTTTCCCTTACAACCAAGCACAGCAAGTATGAATGTTCCAGCTTCTATTCTGTCAGGCATAATAGAAAACTTTCCACCGATTAATTTTTTTTTACCAATTATTTTTAATGTGCGAGTACCAATACCATAAATTTCTGCTCCAAGTACATTTAGAAAGTTTGCTAAATCAGAAATTTCTGGTTCAGTTGCTGCATTTTTAATAACAGTTATACCTTTTGCGAGGGTTGCTGCCATTAGGATGTTTTCAGTTGCCCCCACAGAACTAAAAGGTAGCTGAATTTCAGCACCTTTTAGCAACCCTTCAACTTTACCGATTACATAACCGTCCTTGATATTAAAGTTTACACCCATCTTCTCAAGACATTCTAAATGAATATTTATTGGTCGGGCTCCTATTGCACATCCGCCTGGTAAAGAAACTTTAGCATATGAATATCTCGCAAGTAGTGGTCCTAAAACTAGAAATGATGCCCTCATTTTTCTGACTAAATCATATGAAGCAAAACAATTTTGAGGTTCCCCAGATTTAATTTTAACAAATTCTTTAGTCTGAACAATAGTTGAGTTCAGACTTTCCAATAGTTTTAGCATAGATTGCAAATCTGAAAGATTAGGAATATTTTTAAGTATTATTTTGTTTTTTGATAATAATGTAGCTGCCACAATTGGTAACGCAGAATTTTTTGATCCACTGATTCTTATTACACCACTCAGTGTTTTCCCACCAGAAATTATTATTTTTTCCATAAATTTAAAGTTTTGGAAGAGTTACACCTAATTGCTTCATATATTTTCCTTTTCTATCTGCATATGATTTTTCACATGTCTCCTCACCTTTAAAAAAAAGAAATTGTGCAGCGCCTTCATTGGCATAAATTTTTGCTGGAAGAGGAGTTGTATTTGAAAATTCTAGTGTTACATGCCCTTCCCATTCAGGTTCTAATGGTGTAACATTAACTATGATACCACATCTTGCATATGTGGATTTACCAACACAAATAACCAAAACTTCTCTTGGAATACGAAAATATTCTACTGTCCTTGCAAGTACAAAACTATTTGGAGGAATCATACAGTAATCTGACTCTCTATCTACAAAACTTGATTTCTGAAATTTTTTTGGATCAACAGTTGCTGAATCCACATTGGTAAAAATTTTAAAACTATTTGAAACCCTTGCATCATAACCGTAGGATGACAAACCATATGACAAAACATTTTTTTTAATTAACTTATCTTCAAAAGGTTGAATCATTTTTTTTCCTAAAGCTTGTTTTTTTATCCATTTATCGTTCATTATCGCCATAATTAATTCTTTCTCTTTCGTTTTTTAAGATTTTCTCTTAGAGCTTGTGCCCTTTTCTCATCTTTTTGTTTTTGTGTAATTTTTCTATTCATATCCTTAACACAAAAAAAATTATCACAGATCAGTATATTTTTTGGAATTTCCTTTAGATAGATTTACAGGATATTTTTTTTCATTCTTTTCAATTTTTTTAAAACAAGCCTTTTCTAAATCTATTTCTGCCAAATCAGAAAATCTCAACAAATATAGCATAATATCTGCAACTTCATCAGAGACTTTTTCTTTAAGTTTTTTTTGTCTATTATCTAAACTGGATAAATCCTCCCATTGAAATAATTCTAACAATTCACTTGACTCAATACTAATCGAACATGCGAGGTTTTTTAATGTATGGAATTTATTCCATTTTCTATCATTTGAAAACTGCCGTAGAAGAAGTTTTAATTTTTTACAATCCATTGTTAACTCATTTCTTAAACTTAGATATTTTGCATTTTTTTTTTATTTTTGTAAAATTAGTATATTATATCATATTTTAGGGTATTATTTTTTTATGAGTGAAATAATTTGGGGAAGATATTCACTATTAGTTTATACGGGTATATTCAGCGCCGTAACTTTTCTCTTACTATTATACTACCCATTTATTGTTATTTTTTTCTTACCTTCGTTCATATTATTTTCTATAGCAATTTATGATTTTCTTCAAAAAAAAAGATCAGTCTTATCAAATTTTCCATTGTTAGGTAGATTCAGGTTTTTTCTTGAAAGTATAAGGCCCGAATTACGTCAATATTATTGGGAATCTGATGACGATGAATTACCTTATTCTCGAAATCAAAGAACTATGGTTTATGAAAGGGCAAAAAACGTTGGTGGAGTAAGGCCTTTTGGATCATTGGAAAAAATGTATAATGATGATTTTGTCTGGTTAAACCATTCCATTCAGCCTTCTAATATAATTGTTGATGATTTTAAAACAAAAGTAGGAATAGGAAAGAATTCATATTCAATGTCAGTTCTAAATATTTCTGGAACATCTTTTGGTGCTATGTCACCTCCAGCAATAGAGTCACTAAATAAATCAGCAAAAATTGGAGGCTTTGCACATAATACTGGAGAAGGCTCATTGTCCAAATATCATGAGGCAGGAGGAGGAGACTTAATTTGGCAAATTTCAACAGGTTATTTCGGTTGTCGCACAAAGAACGGAAATTTTTGTAGAAAACAGTTTTCTAAGAAATCAAAACTAGATCAAGTTAAGATGATAGAAATAAAATTAAGTCAAGGAGCTAAACCCGGTCATGGTGGAATGTTACTTGCTGAAAAAGTAACAGAGGAAATAGCAGAAACAAGAGGTGTAGAAGTTGGTAAAGATTGTATATCGCCTTCAAGTCATTCAGAATTTACAAATCCTATTCAACTTTTGAACTTTGTTGAAGACTTAAGAAAACTGTCAAATGGAAAACCTGTAGGGATAAAGCTTTGCGTCGGGCATCCTTGGGAGTTGATTTCTATAATTAAGGCAATGGTAAATACTAAAAAATATATAGACTTTATAACTGTGGACGGTGCAGAAGGTGGGACTGGTGCAGCTCCAGTAGAATTTACTGACCATTTAGGCTGTCCTTTAAAAGATGCTGTTGTATTTGTTGAAAATGCTTTAATTGGTGCTAATTTAAGAGACCGTGTTAAAGTTGGTGCCTCAGGAAAAATAGTATCTGCATTTGATATAGCACATATTTGTGCGTTAGGAGCTGATTGGGTAAATATGGCAAGGCCATTTATGTTTTCAATTGGTTGTATTCAATGTAGATCATGTCACACTGGAGAATGCCCAACAGGGATTGCTACAATGGACCCGATGAGATATCGTGCAATTGACATACAGGATAGATCGAATAGAGCTGCAAATTTTCACAAGAATACAATTTCAGTTTTGAAAGAATTTCTCGAAGCTGCTGGAGTTCAACATACCCACGAACTAAATAGAAGGCATGTGGTTAGGAGATTATCTGAAAGTGAAATTAAACTAGCAGATCAGATTTATCCAAGAGTTGAAAAAGGAGAACTAATTAAAGGTAAAAAAACTGCTGACCCGAGATTAGCAAGTTATTGGAGTAGAGTAAGTCACAATAGTTTTCAATTTAAGTAAATTATGAATAAAGACATTATATATTGGAAAAAAGGTGATGTTATTTATGATATAGGAGACAATCCTGAAGCTGCATTCATCATTAATAGTGGGCAAGTTGAAATTAAGTCCTCAGAAGGGATTAAAGTTGGAATTATAAAGGAAAATGAGATTTTTGGGGATAAAGCCTGTATTTTAGGCTTAAAAAGATCTGTTAAAGCGATCGCTTTCATTGATACCTCTGCTATTGTTGTATCTAGGAATGTCTTACTTGATGCCATGAAAGATACCCCATTAATAATTAAAGCGATACTAAGATCAACTTATCTAAGATTAGATGGTGCCAATCTTATAAATGAAAAAATAAAAGATTTGAAGTCAAGCTTATCTTGATATAAAAAAAATTATGACAAAAAATGATGAAGATAATCAAAATTCAATTTATAAAGCGGGAAAGTATTTTTCGAAAAAATTAGATCAACAATATATTATTGATGATGAATTCGAAAATGCTAAATTTAGAGATCTTGATGATGAATCATTAAAAATTAGTAAAATTAAAGCACGAATAAACACTTTAAGAAGTAAAGAAAGTAAAGTTAAAGAAAAAATAGCTGAGAAAAATCAAGATAATCCTAAAGAAGAGAACGTAACAAATAATCTAAAAAAATCAAATGAAGAAAAATTTTTAATTCATCACTCAATTAAGAACTTGGATTTAAACGGTAATCCAATTTTAAACTTTGTGCTTAAAGACGATAATGATGACAAAATAAAAATGGTTGTTTTGAATAACTTTGAAATTAATTCTTCATTATATTTATCAGGGCAAACAATAGAAATCCCAAAATATTTAATTATTGAAATGATCTCTAGAGGAATAGCAAGATTATTAAACAAACATGAAATACAAAAATATAAGGAAATCGATACTTTTAAAGTGGATGAAACGTTTGGACTATCAGAACTTAAAAAATCAAAACTAAATAATAACAAAAAATTTTCTGATAATTAAATTTATCATTTAAATTTCAGATATTGCTCTTATAGTTAAATGGTATAATACATTCTTGGTAAGAATGAGTTTCCTGGTCAGTACAGGGTAAGAGCACCAAAAATATGAATAAAAATATAACAAAACACATCTTATATTCTTTTGTATATGGATTTTTACTTGGAATTACCCTAAATATTTTTCAAGACTTAAACAATGAGGTATTCAATTTTTTTGTAACTGTTTTTGACTTTGGGGGTAATTTTTTTCTCTCTGTATTAAAAATGCTTGTTGTTCCAATTGTCTTTGCATCAATTATTTGTGGTCTTTTTGGTCTTAAAGATTTTTCTAGTCTCGGGAGAATTAGCCTTAAAACAATAACTGTATATCTTATTACAACATCTTTGGCTATTTCTTTAGCTTTGTTGGTATCTTATTTTATTCAACCTGGGTTTGGAACTGAAATAAAACTTCAAACCGGAGACTTTTCTATCGGGGAAAAACCGTCAGTTTTAGAAGTACTATTAAATATAATTCCACAAAATCCTTTTAAGGCATTAGTAGAGGGAAATATGTTACAAGTTATCGTTTTTTCAATTCTGTTAGGTGTTGGAATATCTCTTTGCGGTGAAAACGGAAAACCACTTGAGAAGTTTTTTCAAAGTTTTAATATTGTCAACCTTAAATGCTTAGAAATAATAATGAGAATTGCACCTTTAGGTATTTTTTGTTTAATATCAAAGACCTTTTCGTCCCAAGGAATTGAAATAATATATGAATTAGGAAAATATTTTTTTACTGTCGTTTTTTGCCTAATCATCCATATGTTTTTAGTTTATGGCTCATTAATTAAATTTCTAAGTAAAATAAAACTAATATTTTTTTTTAAACAGATAAAAGATGCAATGTTTTTTGCCTTCTCTACTTCAAGTAGCAGTGCAACAATACCTATCACCTTGAGGGTTGCAAAAGAAAATCTAAAAATTAAAGAAAATATTGCCTCTTTTACTGTTCCATTAGGATCAACAATTAATATGGATGGCACAGCAATTATGCAAGGTGTTGCAACAGTTTTTATTGCCAATATCTATGGTATGAGCTTAATGCCCAGTGATTATCTGTCTGTTATAGTAACTGCTACTTTAGCATCCATTGGAACTGCTGGGGTTCCTGGTGTTGGCCTTATTATGCTTGGAATGGTATTAAATCAAGTTGGACTACCACTTGAGGGAATAGCTTTAATTATTGGTGTTGATAGAATTTTAGATATGATGAGAACTGCAACAAACGTTTCGGGAGATATAGCAGTAAGTTTATTTATTAATCATACTGAAAAATAGAGGAGATTTAAATGAAATGGTTTATCGTAGATTATGAAATTCCAATTTTTGGGAAGGATTCTGAGACAGTACTCGCAACAGACAAAGAAACAGCAAGATCCATTGCTTTATTTGAAATAGCAAAAAAGAATGGAGTTAAAGAGCACGAAATAGAAATTTTTAGTTGTAAAATTATTCAATCCTAAATTTTACTTTTTGGCCTCTTGGCTTACCTAATATTTGGTCTTCAGACATAACAATGTCTCCATTTACAATTGTATGAACAGGCCATCCTACAACTATTTCTCCGTCATATGGAGTCCATCCAGATTTACTAGCTATCCAATTATTTTCGATTCTTCTTTTTTTTTTTAAATCTACAATTGTAAAATCTGCATCATTTCCAACTTCGATCTTTCCTTTGCCAATGATACTAAATATTTTGCAAGGGTTTGAAGAAGTGAGTCTAACAAAATCATGAATTCCAATTTTATTTTGATTAACAAAATTAAGCATTATTGGAACTAATGTCTGAACTCCAGTCATACCTGAAGGAGAATTTGGGTATTTTTTATTTTTCTCTTTTAAAGTATGGGGGGCATGATCTGAACCAATAACATCAATGATTTTATTTTTTACTCCGTACCATATTCCTTCTTGGTGATCCTTACTTCTAATAGGAGGATTCATTTGTGCTAGTGTACCTAATTTTTGGTAACAATCAGGTGAATGAAAATATAAATGCTGAGGTGTAGCTTCAGAGGTAACTAATTTTTTGTTTTTTTTTATTAAATCTATCTCTTCTTTTGTTGATATATGTAAAATATGAATTTTCCTAGAAACTTTTTTTGAAATTTTAATTAATCTTTTTGTACTCTCAATTGCTGAAATTGGATCTCTCCATATTGGGTGATATTTTACATTTACATCAGAATCATTAACAATTTTTTTTCTTTTTCTTAATCTATATTCATCCTCAGAATGTATTGCAACTCGTCTATTACCGTTAGCTAGTATTTTTTCTAAACTTTTATCATCTTCTATCAATAAACTTCCTGTTGAAGAACCCATGAATATTTTAATTCCAGAACAACCTTCACTTTTTTCAAGATATTTTAATTCTTCAATATTTTCTCTTACAGCACCAATATAGAAACTATAATTACAAAAACTATTTTCTTTTGCTATTTTCAACTTTTGGTTAAGTGCTTCCACTGTAGATGTTGATGGGTTGGTATTAGGCATTTCAAAAATACTAGTAATTCCCCCAAGTACTGCTCCTCTAGTACCAGAATTAATATCCTCCTTGTGAGTAAGTCCTGGTTCTCTGAAATGTACCTGTGAATCAATGCATCCGGGTAATATTGTCAAGTTACTCATGTCATATACTTTTTTACCCTTATTTCGATCAATATTCCCAATATGAGATATTTTATTTTTGTTAATACCAATATCAATTCCAGATTGTATGCTATTCCCTATGAAAGCATTTCCATTTTTTAAGATATAGTCAAAATAATCCATTTTAAATTTTTACTAATTATAATTTTCTAATATATCAAAAGAATTTCCACTTTCCTTAATATTTTCGTGATGAATGAGAAACCAAATAGAAAAAAATAATAATCTCCAAACTATTATTGAATTCTTTTTGTTATTTTTAGTATTCATACATAAACTTTTAATTTTAGAGGGTTTAAGAAGTTCATTGAGTATTTTACTTTTTGGAAGTAAATCAGATAGTATTTTAGATTTTTTTGGAATCCATTCTGATATAGGAACAGTAAAACCCTCTTTTTTTGAGAAAGCTTTATAAAAAGGGATTTCATTATTTAAAAAACTTCTTAGGCAGTATTTACCATAATTATTTTTAATTTTATTCTTATCGGTCATAAAAAAAAAATTTTCAAATAAGTCTTTATCTACCAATGGAGTCCTGCCCTCAATACTATGAGCCATTAGGCATCTATCCAACTTAATTAAAATATTATTTGGTAACCATTCATAATAATCAAAAATTTGATTCTTTTGAAGCGCTGTAAAATCATAATCAAATATTTTTGATTTAACAAATGATAAGTCAAAATCCCATTTCGTCATTTTGTTTTTTTCAGCAAGAAATTTATCCAGTATACCTCTACTTAAAAATCTTTTTCTGAATAACTTTCTTAAATTATCTCTATACCTTCCATAACCAGCAAATAATTCATCACCACCCTCGCCTGTTAAAACAACTTTTACATAATTTTTTGCCTCTGAAGCTAGTTTATAAGTTGGTATTATTGCATAATCTGATACTGGATCATCCATAAAACTAATAGACTTAGGTAAAATATTCCAAAAATCGTTTTCACTAAATTCAATAGATTTTAAATTAGCTCCAAATCTATTAGCAAGTAATGCAATTTCTTCATTCTTTTTTTCCTTACCTTTAAAAAAAATGTTGAATGCTTTTATTGGCTTATTATTAATCAAAGACATAAGGTATAATATTAAAGTAGAATCAATTCCTCCTGAAAAAAAGACTCCATAGGGTACATCACTTCTTTGATGTAAATACACTGATTCTAATAATTTATCTTTCAATTTTTTGTGACTAACAACAATACTTTTTTTTGAATTTTCGATTTTTATAATTTTACTTTTTATTATCTTAAAATCTCTAATAACTAAAGTCTCTCCAGGTCTTATTCTTGCAATATTTCTAAAAATTGTTTTTCTTCCTGAATTAAATTGTATCTGTACTAGTTCAAGTATTTTTCTTTTATCTAATTTCTTTTTGATTAATTTTGATTCAATTAGTGGTTTAATTTCTGATGAAAAAATAAAATTATTATTATCTTGAAAAAAATATAATGGTTTTATACCAAATGAATCTCTTGACAAGATGAGTTCTTTTTTAGTTTTATCATAGATTGCAAACGAAAACATACCTCTTAACTTTTCAAAACCCTTAATTCCATATTTTTTGTATACTGCAATTATAGTTTCACAATCTGAATTTGTTTTGTACTTGAAATCTTTTAACAAAATTCTCAATTCAAGATCATTATAAATTTCTCCATTAGCTACCAAAACGCAACCAGCATTTATAATTGGTTGAGTACCACCTTCAATATCAACTATTGATAATCTTTTATGAACAAAAATTAGATTTTTACTTTTAAAAGTTCCAGTATTGTCAGGGCCCCTATGATGAAGCAGGTTTTCAACATTGAGAATTTTTTTAACTTTTGTATTACCCAACTCTTTCGATAACAACCCTAAGAATCCGCACATATTTTATTAACTCTGTAAAAAAAGTTTATATATTTCTTAGTAACATTTTTTTCTGAATAATATTTTGTAAACATTTCAAATCCATTTTGTATTATTTTTTGTTTTAACTTTTTGTTTGCCTCCAATATTTTCACACAATCGACAAGTTTTATAATGTTTTCTCTTTGGAACTTGAGTCCATTTACCTTATGTTTTATAAGATTTGCTGGTCCCATAACATTAGCAGCAATAATTGGTACTTTGTGGGACCATGCTTCTAGAATAACATTTCCAAGTGGCTCAATAATTGATGAACATACTACTACATCGGCTGAATTATAATATTTTGAAATTTTATCTTCCCAACTAAATATTTTAAGTCTTTTTTCAA
>CACBWF010000001.1 GCA_902542925.1 uncultured Alphaproteobacteria bacterium | reverse complement strand
AAAGAAAATCAAAATACCTCCGATGAAATTGAAAAAATACTTCGGTCAGATAACAAAAACAAGAAACCGAATTTGAAGAAGATGTTGTTTCTAATGGCGAAGATACAACTGAAGTTAAAGACTAGTATTTATTGATTTTTAACTAATAAATTCATATTATACATTATAATTTTAATCAGCGACCAGTTCAGAATGAAAAAATCTGAAGATCTAAGAAGATGTTTTGTAAAATATTTTGAAAAAAATGGACACACTCACTTAGAATCATCAAAACTTGTACCTAGTAATGATCCTACTTTGCTTTTTACGAATGCAGGTATGGTTCAGTTCAAAAATTGGTTCACTGGGGAGGAAAAACCAAAATATCAAAATGTTGTAACATACCAAAAGTGTATTAGGGCTGGAGGCAAACATAACGATCTTGATAATGTAGGATTCACACCAAGACATCATACCTTTTTTGAAATGTTAGGTAACTTCTCATTTGGATCGTATTTCAAAGAAGAGTCAATAAATCTAGCCTGGAATTTTTTGGTTAATGAACTTGGGATTGATAAAAAAAGATTATATATCTCAGTTTTTGAAAAAGATAAAATATCGTATGACCTTTGGAAAAAGATTTCTGGTTTTGGAGAATCTAAAATAATAAAAATTTCTACAGATGATAATTTTTGGTCAATGGGTGATTCAGGTCCCTGTGGACCATGCAGTGAAATTTTTTTTGATCAAGGTGAGGATATTTCAGGAGGACTTCCTGGTTCAAAAAATCAAGACGGTCCAAGATTTGTTGAAATATGGAACCTAGTATTCATGGAATTTAACAAAATGAATGGTAAGTTAATGAATTTGCCAAAAAAATGTGTTGATACAGGAATGGGTCTTGAAAGAATTTTAGCAGTTCTAAATGGAAAACATAATAATTTTGAAACCGAGTTTTTTTTAGATTTGATTAATTTTATTTCTAAAAATATAAATATAAAAATAACTAAAAACAATATTCATTCATTCAGAATCATAGCTGATCATATTAGGGCAATTGTCTTCATTCTTTCAGAGGGAATACTCCCTAGTAATGAGGGACGTGGTTATGTCCTAAGAAGGATCATAAGAAGAGCTTCTAGGCAACTAAGTGAAATGAATTATAATGAAATTTTTCTATACAAATTAGTGAATCTAGTTTGTGAATCATTCAAAAGTGCTTACGGAGAACTTGAAAATGCACAAGACTTTATAACTACCACACTCGAACAAGAAGAAAAAAATTTTTCAAAAACTATTCATGAAGGTAACAAACTATTATTTGAGGAAATTAAAAAATGTAAAACTAAGACTTTTCCAGCTAAATTAATTTTTAAATTATATGATACGTATGGTTTTCCTGTGGATTTGACAGAAATAATACTTAAAAGAAAAAATTTTTTAATTGAAAAAGATAAATTAAGTAGGTTTTTTTTAGATCAAAGGGAAAAATCAAAGAAATCTTGGTCTGGAAGTGGTCAGGAACAAAAGAGTAATTTTTTATTAAAACTTAAACAGGACTTTAATCCAACAAAATTTACTGGTTACAAAAGTAACATTTCGAATTCCAAACTACTCGCACTAATCCATAATGAAAAATTTGTCAAAAAAGTAAAAAATCAAAATAATGTATCTGTAATTTTTGAATCTACACCTTTTTATGCAGAATCTGGTGGTCAAGTTGGTGATACTGGATATATTAAAAAAAATAATAAAAAACTATTCAAAGTTATTGATACACAAAAATTTGATGGTGACATATATATCCACTATATAGAAAATATAGATGAGAATGAATTAATAGTAGATTTGAATTATGATCTAGAAATAAATTTTGAAAGGAGAAAAAAGGTTACAAACAATCATAGTGCTACCCATTTATTACACGAATCATTAAGAAGAGTATTAGGTAAACATGTAAATCAAAAAGGTTCATTAGTTGCCCAAAAGAAGTTAAGATTTGATTTCACAAGTCCAAAAGGTTTAGAAGATAATGAAAAAAAAGAAGTTGAGGAAATTGTAAATAAATCCATAAGAGACAATTTGAAAATCAATATATTTAGTTTACCTCTTAAGGAAGCATTTGATGGAGGAGCAATTGGTTTATTTGGAGAAAAATATCCAGAAATTGTGAGGGTTGTACAAATGAATGATGAAAAAAATTCTGAAAATTTTTTTTCATCAGAGTTATGTGGGGGTACACATGTTTCATATACAGGCGAAATAGGATACTTCAAGATTCTTAGTGAATCATCAGTATCTTCAGGCGTTAGAAGAATAGAAGCTATAACAGGTGATTCTGTTTCCGAATACATTGATTATAATCAAACACTAATCAATAATGTTAAAAAGGAATTAAAAATAGATAATGATAATTTAGTTGAGAAAATAAAGAATTTAAAAGAAGAAATATTAAAACTTAAAAATAAAAATAATAAATCTCTCGATGATTCTATCAAAAAGTCATTTGTAAAAGATGTAAATAAAAAATCTCTTTACGTTCAAGAAGTAGAATTACCTTCAAAAGAAATTAAAAAATATATGGATTCAGTAAAAAATTTGCTTAGTCCTGATGTAATTTTATTAATTACAAGAGAAAAATCTAAAGTAACCCTACTGGTAAATATTAAAAACCCTGAAAAAACAAAATTTAATGCCATAGATATCATTAAAAAACTTGTAACCTTAATTGGAGGCCAGGGAGGAGGCGGACGACCAGAGTTAGCACAGGGTGGTGGTCCGGATAAAAGTGGTGTAAAAAAAATAATTAAAAAGATTGAAGAGCTAATTTAATTTTCTTAACAAGCACTTTTTAATTTCTTCTAAGATTTCATCTGTAGTCAACCATTTTTGGTCAGGTCCAACTACAAGAGCTAAATCTTTTGTCATTTTCCCATTCTCAATTGTTTCAATACACGCAATTTCTAGTTGGTTTGAAAAGTGTATAAGTTTTTTATTATTATCTAATCTTCCTCTATGATAAAGACCTTTTGCCCATGCAAATATAGATGCAATTGGATTTGTGGAAGTTTTATTTCCCATTTGATATTGTCTGTAATGACTTGTTATAGTCCCATGGGCAGCCTCTGTTTCAATGGTTTTACCGTCAGGAGTCATTAGAACTGAAGTCATTAAGCCCAAAGATCCATAACCTTGAGCTACAAGGTCTGACATTACATCTCCATCATAGTTTTTACATGCCCAAAGATAACCACCATTCCACTTCAACATGCTTGCAACCATGTCATCAATTAGTTTATGTTGAAAAAAAATTTTTTTTTCTAGAAATCTTTTTTTAAAATCCTTTTTAAAAACTTTTTCGAAGATTTCTTTAAAGTTTTCGTCATAATTCTGTAGAATTGTATTTTTTGTTGATAAATAAACTGGTATTTTTTTGTTTAGAGCAAAATTAAAACAAGATTTTGCAAAATTAGTAATTGATTTATTGTCATTATACATGGCCATTGCTATTCCATCATTTTCAAACTCGTGAATTTTTTTTTTATATTTTGATTTATTTTTAGGTTTTATTTCTACAAAAAATTCTGAACCTTTTTTAATTCTAAAATCTTTTGACTTATAGATATCTCCAAAAGCGTGTCTAGCAATGATTACTGGTTTGTTCCAGTGAGGTACTAATTTTGGTATATTATTACAAATAATTGGTTCTCTAAAGATAGTACCTTTTAAAATATTTCTTATAGTACCATTGGGAGAAGGAAATTTTTGTATTAAACCAAATTCTTTTACTCTTTTATCGTCTGGTGTAATTGTAGCGCATTTTATTCCAATATGATATTTTTTTATAGCCTCAGCACATTGAGTTGTGACTTGATCTTTAGTTTTATTTCTGTTTTGTATACTGAGATCAAATGTAATTAAATTTAGTTCTAGGAAAGGGCTTAAAAGTGTTTGTTTAATGTTATTCCAAATAATCTGAGCCATCTCATCACCTGTAAGTTCAACAATGACACCTTTAACTTTTATTTTATTCATAACTAAATTACTCTAAATTACTTCTTTAATTAGATAAATTAGGTTATATTATTAATAAAGTTTTAAACAAATGAAAAAAGAATTTTTTTTACTTTCGTTCCTCTTTTTTTCTGGACTTTGTTTTTTCTACTTTTTTTCTTCTGAAAATGAAAACACTGTAGATAATTCAAATACCCAAGAGGATCTTAATAAGATAGTCAAAAATAATTTGATTGAAAATGAAAAATTATCATTTGATATCATTAGAATAACAAAAGGTGGAGATGCAGTAATGGCGGGTAGAGCATTTCCTGGAAAAAATATTCAACTTTTTGATGGTGATAACAAAATTGCAGATATATCTAGTGATGCAAATGGAGAATGGGTTTGGTCAAGTGAAACACCTCTTGATGCTGGAACAAGAAGTTTTTATTTAGTATATATGGACGAAATTGGTAATACAATAAAATCAAATAATTCAATAACGGTTTATTTAGATAAAAGTAAGATTAATTATCCATTAGTTCTCAAATCATCAAATGAGGGCAATAATAATTCTGAAATCTTGAACTTAGAGAGAATTGATCAGGGGATTACTCTCGATGTAGTAGAATTTTCTCCAAAAAAAAAATTAATGTTGTCAGGTAGATCTGCTCTTTCAGATGACATTTCTATATTTTCAAATGATATTTTAATTGGAACTACCTCTTCACATTCCAATGGCGTATGGAAATTTGAGTCAAAAAATGAGTTTGAATTTGATGAATTAAATCTTGTAATAAGAACAAAACATAAAGGTAAAGATATTGAAATCAAAACACAAATCTTTTCTACTCAAATTGAAAATGTTGATGCCGGGCTTCAAATTAAGAGTGTGATTGTAAAACCAGGGAATAGTTTGTGGAGGATTGCAAGAAAAACTTTAGGTGGAGGAATCTTATATACTGAAATTTACAAAAAAAACATTAATAAAATTTATGATCCAGATTTAATTTATCCCGGTCAAGTTTTAGGAATTCCAATCATATCAACAGGAATCATAAAATGAAAAAAAAAATTTCTGAATTAAAAGAATTGATTAGGAAACTTTTAGAAAATGATTTTTTGAGCGATTTATTCGTTCCAATTCATAAAACAGGTTATCCTTTTATTGTAATTTTTTTTATTGTATCGTTAATTCTGGGTACAATTTCTAGTTTACTTGGTTGGTTAGGGATTATTTTAACAATATGGTGTGTCTATTTTTTTAGAGATCCAGTGAGATACACTCCATCAACAAAAAATCATATAATTTCTCCTGCTGACGGTAAAATCATTAGTATTATTGATACGGATCTTCCAAAAGAGTTCAATGAAAAAAAACAGATGAAAAAAATTAGTATATTTATGAATGTTTTTAATGTCCATGTAAATAGAATTCCGGTCGATGGAAAAATTAAAAGTTTAAACTATATTCCCGGAGCTTTTTTTAACGCCTCACTAGATAAGGCCAGCGAAAAAAATGAGAGAATGTTAATTAAGATGGGGTTTAATGGAAAAGATAATTTATATTTTACTCAAATTGCTGGATTAATTGCCAGAAGAATTAAATGTGACTTAAATATAGATCAATCAGTAAAAGCTGGTGAGAAGTTTGGTATAATTAGATTTGGAAGTAGAGTTGATTTGTACTTGCCTACAGATTATGAAATTGAGGTTTTAAAAGGTCAAACTGTTATTGGTGGTGAAACTAAAATTGCTTCAACAAAAAAATTAAAATCACCTAAAAATATTTGATAATGAAAAAAAAATTGAGCTTTAGAGGTTTGATTCCAAATATTTTTACTTTTTTTTCCTTAACACTAGGGATAACTGCCATAAAATTTGCTATAGAGTTTAAGTGGGAGAATGCTGTAGCTTGTATAGTTTTTGCTTCATTTTTAGACAATCTAGATGGAAAAATTGCGAGGTTACTTAAAAGCAATTCAAATTTTGGTGTCGAATTAGATTCATTATCAGACTTTGTTAGTTTTGGTATTTCACCTGTAATTGTTGTTTATTTATGGACATTGTCTGAAAATATTCAAAATAGTTGGGCATTTGTTATTTTCTATTCAATTTGTTCAGCCTCTAGATTAGCAAAATTTAATCTAGCATCTTTAGAGAATGAAGATAAGGATTTAAGATTTTTTAAAGGAGTATCTACGCCCGCTGCTGCAGGTTTGGTTCTACTTCCAATGATGATTAGTTTTAGATTTGAAAATATTATTGATTTCGAACCAATATTCTCTGCTATTTTAATAATTGTAACTGCAATACTTATGATAACGAACATACCTACATATTCTCTTAAGGGGATGAAATTAAAAAAGAGAGAACTTCCATTTTTTTTAGTAATTTTTGCTTCAATTGTTTCACTCTTAATAAGTGATTTTTGGCTAGCAATGATTTTGATAATTACTCTTTATTATGCATCACTTCCATTTGCTATAATTAATTTTAAAAAAACTTATTCTCACTTTTAAAAAATCGTTCCCCAATATAAATTAAACTCGGTGTTACAATAAGAGTTAATACAAATGAAAATATAATTCCGAAAACAATTGCATTTGACAGTTGTAACCACCATTGAGAACTAGGACTTCCAAAATTAATTTCTTGATTTATAAAGTTTATGTTTAATCCTATCGCCATAGGAATTAAACCAAAAAATGTTGTTAAAGTTGTAAGTAAAACTGGCCGAAGTCTCTGAGCACCTGTGCGAATGATTGCTTCTTTAATATCAGAAGTTTGTGACCTGATAGTTTTATAAGTATCTAATAATACAATATTATTATTTACAACAATTCCTGCTAAAGCAATAACACCTATACCTGACATAATAACACCAAATGGCTGCATAGTTAGTAAAAGTCCTATCATGACTCCAATAGTTGACATAATTACTGAAGTCAGAATTATAAAACAATAATAAAATTTCTCAAAAGTTGTTATTAGAATAATAGTGATTAAAAAAATTGAAATAAAAAATGCCTTAAAAAGAAATTCTTTAGCTTCTTCTTGATCTTCTTCTTGGCCCCTAAACTTAATGATAGAATTCTTCATATTTTTTGTTGTTTCTTGCCAACTTTTAATTTCTTTAACCAAATTATTTGCTACGTATCCTGTTGGTACATCAAATTTTATATTCACAGATCTTTTAGAATCCACCCTGTTAATTCTTCCTACTTTTTCAACAGGAACTCTTTGGACAAAAGAACTCAAAGAAATAGGTCCTTGTTTACTTTCTATTTCAAGACGATCTAGTTCATCAAGGGTTTGAAAATTTTTTTTATATTTCACTACAATATCAACTTCTTCATCGCTATCCTCTGGCATAAATTCTGAAATTTTAAGTCCATGGGTTAACATTTGTACAGCATTTCCAACTTTAGATATATCAACTCCATATTTATCTGCTTGTTCTCTATCAACGATAAGTTCCCAGTCAATTCCAGGAACATTTAATCCGTCATCAAGATTTAAAACCCAATTTTGTTTATTAAGAAATTTTAATAATTCTTTAGTGTCAAACATAAGATTTTGAAGATTTGAATTTGAAATTTCAATCTCAACATCTTTGTCTTTTGGTGGGCCATCTTTTTTTTCTATTATCTCTACCTTAATACCAGCTATTTCATTAAATTCACCATAGAGGTCATTAATAATATATTTTGCTTTCGGTCTTTTTCTCCAATCAACAAACTCTAATTTTATGCTTCCAATTGCATCTTCTGGTCCTTCTCTTCTAGCTCCAGGAACTGTACCACTAGTAGAATACATGTTTGATATATACTTATTTTTTAATGTAATTTCTTCAATATTTTTTATAATTTTGTCTTTATCATACACTGAAAGATTACCTCTCGCATGAACTACTATTTCTGCATAATCTGGTTCAATAGGAGGAAAAAACTCAAATCCTTTACCTAGCTTTGAGTAAATGATTTGAATTGAAATTAATAAAAAAAGAGTTCCTAAAACTATTTTAACAGGATGTAATAAAACCAACTTTAAAAAAGAAATATATTTTCCTTGTATACCATCGACTTGATCTAAATTACCGGATTCTAATAAACTAATATTATTATCACTTTGATATAAAGTGTTACTATTATTAGCATTTAATTTGATACCTAAAGTAGGTATAAAAACTAGTGCCATGATAAGAGATGAACTCAAAATTGTAAGTAAAGTCACAGGAAGATAATACATAAATTCTCCAGCAATACCTGGCCAAAATATGAGAGGAAAAAAAGCTGCAAGTGTTGTTAAAGTAGAAGCCACAACAGGGCGTGCCATTTTTTGAGCAGCTAAGATATATATTGATCTATTGTCTAAATTATTTTCTAGTGCTCTTCGATTTGCATATTCTACAACAATTATTGCTCCATCAATTAGAATGCCAACTGATAAAATTAATGAAAATAAGACTACAACATTAATTGTTACTCCAATTGTAGATAGTAGTATCATTGATAATAAAAAAGATCCTGGTATTGACAAACTTACCAGGATAGCTGGTTTTAAGCCCATCCAGTAAATTATGATTATTAAAACAAGTATTACTGCTAATATAATATTATTTTCTAAATCACTTATCATAGAATTGATAGAATTAGATTCATCTTGGAAATAGTCGACCTTTATGCTGTTATTAATATTCTTCATTTCTTTATTAATTATTTTTTTCAATTTTTCTATTGTGTCGATAATGTTTTCTCCGGACCTTTTTGACACTTCAAGTATTACTGCACTCTGTCCATTATTTCTTGCAAATCCTTGTCTAATTTTGAATGAGTCAACTATTTTAGCCAAATCACCAAGTCTCACTGAGGACTTTTCATTTGATTTTATTGGTAATTTTAAAAGATCATCTATTTCTTTAAACAATCCAGGAACACGTATATTAAAACTTCCAGTTTCATTTGTTAATGTTCCAGCTGGAATAAGAATATTAGCTTGTTTTATTGATTCTAAAACCTCATTAGCAGTTAACCCATAATTTTTTACTGTAAGAGGATCAACCAAAATTTCTATTTGTCTTACTCTAGCTCCAACAGTTTTTACTTCTAAAACCTCTGATAAACCCTCAAGTCTTTCCTTCAATCTTTTTGATAACTTTATTAATAATCTTTCATCAAGATTTCCTGATAATGCAATAGCTAGTACTGGGAACCTAGATAAATTTATTTCAGTAACTCTAGGTTCTTCGGTATCTTGTGGAAGTTTGTTTTCCATTAGGTCAACCTTTACTCTTACATCGTTTAGAGCAGTTTTTGATTCGAATCCAGCGTCGAATTCCAATACAACATTCCCACCACCTAAATATGAAGTTGACGACATTTTTTTAAGTCCCTCTATTTTTTTTAATTCTTTTTCTAATGGCTTTATGAGTAATCTCTCAGAGTCATCTGGAGAAATTCCTGTGTGATGTACAGATACATATATAACTGGCAAACTAATATCTGGATCAGCCTCTCTAGGAAGAGTAGAGTATGTAAACAATCCATAAACAAATATAAAAAAAAGCAGAGTGAGTATTGTTTTAGATGAAAGTAAAAGTTTTTTGAGCATTATTTTTCAAACTCTATATCAACAATATCACCTTCTAATGCGTAGTCTTGACCTCTTGTTATAACAGTAATATTTTCCAGGTCTTCGCTATTAATCCAGTAACCACTTCCGGTATCACTTATTATTGATATATTTAAAAATTTAACAATATTATTGTCAGTTATTGTCTTTATTCCAATATCTCCGTTCTCATCTAAAGAAATAATTGAGGAGGGTATAAAAAAAGATTTTTTTGGATCAAGCTTTATTGTTACTTCACCTGTGACACCGGAAAAAATTTTTTTATTGCTATTTTTTAATTCAACTTGCACTTCAAATTTTTTGGTTTGAGGATCAGCTGTTGCTGAAATATAATTAATCTTACCAACACCTTTATAACCGTTTTTTAGAAATACTTCTCCTTTTTGTCCAAACTTAAGTTGATTAATATATTTTTCAGAAACAGTAGTTGTTAAAAAAATAGGATCCAAATCTACGATTTTGACAATTTCATCTCCCTTTTTTAAATAATCACCAAGTTCTACAAAACTACTCTCTAAAAAACTATCAAAAGGAATAATAATTTTTGTATTATTTAATTCAACCTGACTTTTTTCATAAGTTGCGAGCGCCTTTTCAAAATTGACTCTTGCTTTACTTAAATTTAATTCTGATCTGAAACCTTTTTTAAATAATTTTTCAGCAACTTCGTACTCTTTTTTTCTTTGATCCAGTAACGCTTCCATTTCTTTTACTTTTGCAACCTTATCTTCTGGATCAATTAATAAAATTTGTTTACCTGCCTTTACGTGCATTCCCTTAACGAAATTTAAACTGCTTATTTTACCTTCTACTTGAGATTTTATAGTTACCATTCTTGAGGCCTCAGTAAAACCCCTCAAAACTAAACTTTCTGAAAATAAACTCGTTTCAAATACTTTAGCCTCTACTTTGAATAATGGTTTTTTGTCTTTAATTTGCTCTTTCTCAATTGAGTCATTTTCTCTAAAAAAAGAAAAAATAAAAAATATTAAACCAAATACCAGCAAAATACTTTTTGTACTAATAAATTTTTTATTGTTTGGAAAATTCATAAATCTTAAATTTAGTATCTTAATTTCTTAAAAGATAGTTGAGTTTATATTATAATAAATAAAATATTTATAAAGAGAACATTTTGAATAAAAAGCGTGTTGCAGCTATTGATTTAGGGACTTACAATTGCAGACTTGTGATTGCAGAGGTTGAAAATAATAGTTTAAATATCATCCACACAGTATCAAAACCACTTTTTTTGGGTAAGAATTTGGTTTACAGAGGTGAGTTTGATAGTTCAGTAATATCAAAAACAGTAATTTTTTTTCAAAAAATGGCAAAAATTATTAAAGAATATGATATAGAAACTTATAGATGTGTAGCCACTGAAGCTTGTAGAAAATCAATAAATGCAGATTTGTTAGTTAAAGAAATTAAATCTAAATCAGGTTTAGAGGTCGAGATAATATCCGCTGAAGAAGAAGCTAAATTATGTTTAAAAAGTTGTTCTAAAAAATATTTAAGAAAAAATCAATACTCATTAGTTTTTGATATTGGTGGTGGGAGTACAGAGTTAATTCTATTTAATAAATTGGATTCACTTGATAAATTTAAATATATATCCTTACCTTATGGAGTCCTTAACTTAGAAGAATATATTGCCTTGCTGTCTAAAAAAAAAGTTGTTGAATCTATTGATAGAGAATTAAAATACTTCCATTATAAATATTTTTCAAGAGTAAATGAATTTAATGCTATTGGATGTTGTGTGACAGCCACCTCTCTAGCAAATATTCACCAAAAAAAAGATTACTACGAAAAAAAATTAGTAAATGAAATTGAGATTGATTACAAATCATTAAAAAGAACAAGTGAAAAATATTTTAATATGTCAGTTGAAGAAAAAAAGAAAATGCCAAACATTGGTGAAAAATTTAAACTTTTAGATAATGGAAATTTTATTTTAAGAAGAATTTATAATATCTTTTTTTTTAAAAATATTTCATTTTCTGACAATGGATTAAGAAGAAGTATTTTAAATCAATTTTTAACTTCATGAAAAAATTAATTTTAAAAAAAAAATTTAAAGAAAAGAGTAAGAAGTGGTTAAGAAGACAAATCACAGATATATACTATATAAGATCGAAAAAAGAGGGTTTTCGTTCAAGATCTTCATTTAAACTAATTGAATTAAATAATAGGTTCAACTTTTTACTCAAAAAAACTAAAGTTTTAGATTTAGGAGCCGCACCAGGTGGGTGGGCACAAGTAGCAAGAAAGAAATGTAGTGAAGGTAAAATTATGGGAATAGATTTATTGAATATAAAAGAGTTAGAGGGAGTATATTTCCTTAAATGCGATCTTCAAAAGAATGATGCTATTAGAAGTGTAGAAGATTACTTTCAAGGTAAAGTTGATGTTTTATTAAGTGATATGGCTCCAAATACAATTGGACATGCAAAAGCAGACCATTTAAGAATAATAAATTTAGTAGAGGTGGCTATAGAGATATCTGATAAAGTTTTAAAAAAGGAAGGTATTTTTATTTGTAAAATTTTTCAGGGAGGAGCACAGGGTGAGCTCCAAAAAAAAATGAAAAAAAATTTTTATAATCTTAAATATTTTAAACCAAAGTCCTCTAGACCTGAATCATCAGAAGCTTATCTAGTTGCAAAAAAAATATAAATTTGTAATTAATTGTTTAAAAAAAAGTTTTTTTGATTTAGTTTAGTATATGGAAAAATTGAAAGAAGCGTTAACATTCGATGATGTATTAATTGTTCCCTCATCATCAGATGTTCATCCCTCCAAAACAGATGTATCAACATTATTAACAAAAAAAATAAAATTAAATATACCATTAGTATCTTCAGCCATGGATACGGTTACTGAATCAGATCTTGCTATAAAAATTGCTCAACTTGGTGGAGTTGGAATTATTCATAAAAACTTGACAAAAATAGAACAAGCCGAAGAAGTTAAAAAAGTAAAAAAGTTTGAATCAGGCATGGTTATTAACCCAGTAACCATCAATCCAAATAGTACAATAAAAGATGCACTAGAGTACAAAAAAAAAATTAATATATCTGGGTTTCCAGTCGTTGATAAAAAATCAAAAAAACTTTTAGGTATTCTTACAAATAGAGATATTAGATTTGCAAAAAACCCGTCACAGGCAGTTAGCTCCTTGATGACTAAAGATAACTTAATTACTGTAAAAAATAATATAAGTGAAACAGAAGCAAAAAAGTTATTGCATAAGCATAGAATTGAAAAATTACTTGTAGTTAATAATGAAAATCAGTGCGTTGGTTTGATTACGGTTAAGGATATTGAAAAAGCTGAATTATACCCAAGCGCAAGTAAAGATAAATTTGGCAGACTAATTGTTGGAGCAGCAGTTGGGATAGGAGAAAAAGAGGGGATAGAAAGAGCACTTACTTTATTGGATTCAGATGTTGATTTTTTAACTATTGATACAGCACATGGACATTCAAAAAATGTTATTGAAACTTTAAAGTTAATTAAAAAAAAAATTCCAAATTTACCTATAGTTGTAGGTAATATTGCTACGGCAGATGCAGCTTTAGACTTAATAAAAGCTGGCGCAGATTCAATAAAAGTTGGAATTGGCCCAGGCTCTATTTGTACAACAAGAATAGTAGCTGGGGTCGGGGTTCCTCAGCTAACTGCTATTTATAATGTTTCAGAAGTAGCAAAAAAATATAAAATACCAGTGATAGCTGACGGAGGAATTAGATTTTCAGGAGACATTGCAAAAGCAATTGCTATTGGAGCTGATGCAGTAATGATAGGGTCCTTATTTGCTGGAACAGACGAATCACCTGGTGAAGTTTTTTTGTATGAGGGACGAAGTTATAAACAATATAGAGGAATGGGATCAATTGGCGCTATGGGAAGTGGTTCAGCCGATAGATATTTTCAGGATAAAAATGATATAAAAAAATTAGTACCTGAGGGTGTTGAAGGAAGAGTCCCATATAAGGGACCAGTTAATATAGTTATAGAACAATTAACAGGAGGGTTAAGAGCAGCAATGGGATACACAGGTAACAAAAATATTATTCAAATGAAAAAAAATACTAAATTAATAAGAATCACCTCTGCTGGTTTCAATGAAGGTCATGTGCATAGTATTTCTATTACAAGAGAATCACCTAATTATCAACTGAACAAATGAATTCTCAGATATTAGTTGTAGATTTTGGTTCTCAAGTTACAAAATTGATTGCTAGGAGGGTAAGAGAAAATGGGGTTTACTGTGAGATAGAGCCATTTCAGAAAATAAATGAAAACTTTTTAAAAAGTAGAAATTTTAAAGGCTTTATCTTATCAGGCAGTCCTTGTTCTGTAGATGACAGTAATTATCCAAAGCTAAAAAGAAAATTCTTTGAAAAAAAAGTTCCTATTTTAGGTATTTGTTATGGAGCGCAGTTGATTACAAAAATACTTGGTGGAAAAGTAGAATCTTGTAAAAAAAGAGAATTTGGACTGGCAAATTTAAAAAAAACAAAAAATTCAAAATTAATTGATAGTATTAATTTTGAAAAATCTAATAGTAAAGTCTGGATGAGTCATAGCGATTCAATATTGCAATTGCCCAGTGATTTCGAGTCAGTAGCATCCACAGATAATTCTACAAATGCTATAATACAAAATAAAAAATCAAACATTTATGGAATACAATTTCATCCAGAAGTTACTCATACAAAGAAAGGAAAATTAATATTATCAAATTTTTTATTCAAAATATGTTCTTGTATGAAAGACTGGGATATAAAATCATTAAAAAATAATCTGATTTTAGATATAAAACATAAATTAAAAAATAATAATGTAATTTGCGCATTGTCTGGTGGTGTGGATTCTACTGTGGTAGCGAGCCTTATAAGTAAGGCAGTCGGTAAGAATTTAAACTGTTTTTATGTAGATACCGGATTAATGAGAAAAAATGAAACTTTGCAACTCAAGGAATTATTTAAACAATACCTTGATTCTAAGTTTAAGATAATAAATGCATCAAATTTTTTTTTTAAAAATTTAAAAGGTATAACTGATCCTGAAAAAAAAAGAAAAATAATTGGGAAAACATTTATTAAAATTTTTGAAAAATATTCTCAAAATCAAAAAAAAATAAAATATTTAGCCCAAGGTACTTTATATCCTGATGTAATAGAATCTGTTGCAATTGTGGGAGAAAAATCTTTAACAATTAAATCTCATCATAATGTTGGTGGATTACCTAAAAAAATGCATTTTAAGCTGATAGAACCGCTTAGAAATCTTTTTAAAGACGAAGTTCGAAAACTTGGCAAAGAATTAGGTTTGCCAGATACTATTATAAACAGGCACCCATTTCCTGGACCAGGTTTAGCTATCCGCGTATTAGGTGAAGTAACAAAATCGCGAGTAAAAACTTTGCAAGATGCTGATTATATTTTTATTGAAGAATTGAAGAAAAATAATCTTTACAACAAGATATGGCAAGCATTTTGTGTTTTACTGCCTATAAAAACCGTTGGTGTAATGGGAGATAGTAGAACATATGAACAAATTTGCATTTTAAGAGCTGTGACCTCAACCGATGGTATGACAGCAGAAACCTTTAAATTTAATCAAGATTTTCTAAGTAAATGCGCTAATAAAATAGTTAATAATGTTGATGGTATAAATAGAGTTTGTTTTGATTTAACTACAAAACCTCCAGGAACTATTGAATATGAATAATACTTAAGAAAAAATATATAAATCCCAACACAAAGTTGAGGTATACCTAAATAAATTATTTTTTTGGTGGGTATTTAAAACTTAAATAAATCGCTACTAAAAATCCTGTAAAATATAAAGCTAGAAAAAAAGAACTTGGAAAATTATAATAAATTATTTTTGATAAATATTTACTTAGGAAGGTTTGATCAGAAAAATCACCTCTTAATACATTTTCCAAAATAGTTAAGGGACAAAGAATACCTACAAAACTTTCAACTGTAACAAAAGCCATTAGAAATATATGTGTGTATCTTATTTTTTTTCTATTTACCCAGTCCCATTTTTTATAATATCCATAAGGAACTAAAGCAAAAAGGCTAATTATAAAAATAACAATAAAAACATGAATTATTAGAATTAAATCAGCTAGTAGCATATTTTAATAATATACTAAAGCTAAATTTTCTAATATAATTTTAACAGATATAACTTTTAATTTATCCAAAAAATAAAGGAATGATGTTAAATTAGAATATGATTTAAACGTTCGAACTGTTTAAAATCATGCAGGGGAGATTTAAAGAAATATTATAGTCAACTTGACACCAACATCATACACTTAAAATGTACAATAAAATGAAAAGTTTAGGAAAGAACACTTTTGAATACTAATAAATTTTGCTTAGAAAATAAATTTTTTAAAAATGTTTAAATATTTTAAAGAACAATTTATCAAACCTACAATTCTTTATAGTTTATATAGAATGTACAAGTTTAGGCCATTTGTTTCACACTCTGCATTTGGTGAGGAAATACTTGTTAATAGAATTTTTAAAAATATAGATCTAGGTTTTTATGTAGATGTAGGTGCTTTAAATCCAAGAGTTGGATCTTTAACATACCAACTATATAAAAAGGGTTGGAGTGGAATCAATATAGATTTGACTGAAGAAAATATAAAACTTTTTAAACTTACAAGAAAAAGAGACATTTCAATCCAAATTGCAGTTTCAGATAAAAAAAAAATACTAGAATCTTATATTTTTGATGTTGGATCTGGCTTAAATACTCTTGAAAAAAAATATGCTGAAATTTGGTCAAAGAAAATTAATAAAAAATATAAGACTGTAAAAATTAGAAGTGATACACTTACATCAATTATTTCTGACAATACATCTAGCAAAAATTTTGAATATTTAAATATTGATGTTGAGTCTCATGAAATTAAAGTTTTGAAAGGCTTTGACTTTAAACAATTCAGGCCCAAATTAATAACAGTTGAGATTCATGGCAATGAGATAGAGATAATAAAAAAAAGCGATGTATATAAATTCTTAATTTCTAAAAAATATAAGTTGGTTTCTTTTTATCATCTTACTTGTTTTTTTATTCCAAGTGAAAATAACTTAGATTAAAACTTCATCTTTTTTATGTGTCCCCATAATCTTTTTAGACCGGTTGGAGCATTTTTCTTTCTTCTTTTTGGCCATTTTCTTGTAGGATCAGAAACATGATGATCGTCTCCTATATCTATTACTGCAGGTTTTTGCATTATGACTGTATAATAACCAAGTTTTTTGTATTCAACGCTTATATCTAATTCATTTTTAAAACGACCATACCCTCCAATTTTATTATAATCAGACATTCTTTTTACTCCAGGCCTAAAAGAAAAATGTCCCCATTCCCATCCACTTTTACAAGTCACTTCTGAAAATTCAGTATTTTTATGCTTAATTTTTTTACCGTATGAAAAAATATCTAACCTACTAGCACTTTTTTTACTTTCCAACCAGACTTGAATGATGTTTTTGTCTTTTTTAAGAATTTGAATTGATTCTTCAATAAAACCTGATCTGGTATAAATCCAATCATCCTCGCAATGAAAAACATAAGGTGTTTTAATTAATTTGTATGTATCTATTATAGACTTTATTTGTCCTTTTTTTTGAGTATTAAAAATGAAATCAATTTTATTTCCCCATTTTTTTCTTAAACTATTGTGGAATGTTTTATCTAAAGAATCTTCTACAATATAGTACTTGTTAATTTTAAATTTATTGAATTTAAAAAATGACTTTAATGTTCTATCTAATAGCTCTGGTCTACCACAACTTGTTAATACAAATGTAATTGACTCATGGTTATTCATGATGATTTTGAATCATTTTCACAAGCCCCGCATAACTGATAGTTAATACTACGTTTTGGGTAAATTATATGAAACTCAGAAGCGTAAACCCAAAAGATTTTACCGCATTTTTGGCATTCTACCCATAGTTTAGACATTTATTTAAAACAACTGTCTCCAAAAAGAACTTTATCTGTTCTTTAATTTTTTGAGTACTCTTGAAAAGACCTCTTTTACATCTTCCTTCTTCATATTAGATGCTCCAGAATCTTTTTTTTCTGATTTAGCCATTTTTTTTCCTTTCGTTGTAATTTGATCTAGTTACCAAAAAACTACCTAGTAATTACAAAACATATAGATTACTATGTCAAGTTAATTTATTGTGTAAAATTAGAGTAGAAATTACTTAATGTTTCAAAAAAGAAAACAAATTTCAATATCAACCAATGGTAAAGATTTGTATGATATTACTGCTATAGTTGATGATTTTGTAAAAAAAAGTCATATTAAAGATGGTTTGTTGAATATAACAGTTTTACACACTAGTGCATCATTAATCGTACAAGAAAATGCTGATTATTCGGTAAGGCAAGATGTGCTTGAATTTTTTGATCAATTATGTCCAGAAAGTATAAATTATAAACATAATACTGAAGGAAAAGATGATATGCCTGCACATTTAAGATCACTACTAACACAAAACCACCTCACATTTTCTGTAGTCAATCAATGCATTGTTTTAGGGCAATGGCAAGGTATTTATTTTTTTGAACATAGAAGAAGTATGAAAAATAGAAATATACAGCTTCATATTTTGGGAGATAGCATATGAGTTTGAAATATTCTCCTGTTTGTGACTTTGGAAAAAAAATAATACCTTTTTCATTATTTTCAGCAAATAATGAAAAGATTTCCCTGATCAACAATTTAGGTAAAAATGGCACTTTAATAATATTTATGTGCAATCATTGTCCATATGTTAAAGCAATCATTGAAGATATTATAAAAACAACAAATGATATAAAAAAGTTGGGAATTAATACAATTGCTATTATGCCAAACGATTATGAAAAATATCCAGAAGATAATCCTGAAAATATGATCAAATTTTCTAAAAAATATAATTTTAACTTTCCTTATTTGATTGATAAAAATCAAGAAGTCGCTAAAAATTATGAAGCAGTATGTACACCAGATTTTTTTGGATATAATTCAGAAAACGAACTCCAATATAGAGGAAGATTAACAAAACTAAATAATTTAAAAAAAGTTAATAGCATTAATGAATTATTTAATGCAATGTTGGCAATCAGTAAAAATGGAATTGGTCCAAAAGAACAATTCCCTAGTATGGGTTGTAGTATTAAATGGAAGTAATTAATTTCTGTTGGCTCCTTAAAACATCTTTAGATAATTCAAGAATATTCTTACCCTGATAATCAGGTGAGTGAATATATTCAGGTAATACTTCAGGAGTTTTCTTTACATAACCAATTTGTAATCCAACGTTTTTTGCACCTTCTAAATCCCAGCTATGACACGCAACCATTAAAGTATTTTCAGGTTTTATACCAAAATACTTTGTTACCATTAGGTAAGGCTTCGGAGAAGGCTTCCAGCATTCTACATCGTCTATAGAGAATGTTTTTGTTATAAATTTATCTAAATTATTTTTCACCAACAATTCATATGTTGTATCTTTATTACCGTTTGTTAATGTTGCCATTTTTATATTTAAAAGACTAAAATTCCTTAAACTTTTACCCAGACCATTAACTGGTTCTAATTTATTAAAATTTTTGATAATTTTTTTTGATATTTCTTCAGAGTTTCTAATCTGATTAATATTTAAGATATTCGTTAAAATTGAAATGCCAATGTCTTTAAAGGTAATAAATTTGTTAATATTATTTAATGCAAATCCTTCTTTTAGAACTGAATTAAACCAGATATCACAATAGAGTGGACTGATTCCGAGGTTATTAAATTCATTTTCAATTTTGTTTAAACTAAACATGGTTTGATTAACATCAAAAATGATAAGTTTAATTTTTTGCATTACTAAAATTTACCATATTTGAAAAATACAAAAAACTAATTTTGGTACAAAAATTGCGAACTTTAACTATGAGATCTATTGATGCCTTAAAGACAATTTATTTACGTCAATTTAAATCTAATTTAAAAAAAAGTGATATTAGGTTAAATTATGGTGGTTTTGCCTTAATAGAATTTCTTTTATCAGAATACTCAAAAAATCCAAAAAAATATACAACTGCGCTTGATATTGGAAGTGGTGAAGGTTATCAAACAAAATTGATGAGATCTTTCGGAATTAAAGTTGATCAAATAGATAAATATAAAAAAGATGCAGAAATTAACGAGGATTTTAATGAATATAGTTTTAAATCCAAGTACGATGTTATTTATTGTTCTCATGTGATAGAACACCAGAGAAATATAGGTCAATTCCTAGATAAAATTTTTGATATAATGCATGACCATTCTATTTTAATAATTTCTGGACCTAAGCACCCTGTAGAGCGCTTTGTTGAGGGTCATATAAATACATGCATATTGCCCGTATTTTTACAAAGTTTGATTTATGCAGGATTCGATTGTAAAAAAGGTAAAATGATGCAAATAGGAGGAATTGAAAACTCTTTTATTGTTAAAAAGGACAAGAACTTTAACCTCAGTGAGAGAAAAAATGCTGGATGCAAGTGGTTAAAGAGCCATCAAAAACGTTCGCCTGTTCCATTAATAGCCGGATCAACCGTCAATCACACAGGGCTCCACATGTATAGATGTAAAGCTTGGGAAGTTATTACGCAAAACCAAGAAAATGGGGAACTTAAAAAGGATAAAAAAGGAAGAAATATAATTGGACTTAAAATTAAATTTCCTAGAAATTACAAACTTAGAGATGTTGAATTAGATATTAATATCTGGGGGAATTTCTTTTTATTTAATGAAAAATCAAAAATGATTGGTGACAAAGATACTAGTTTCGTTCAAATGACCTTATAGGAATAACTTAGAATTAATTTTTTAAAATGGATAGAGCATCTAAAAGAGGAATAAGTACAAAAGAATACCTAAAGGCTGAGGATGAGATATATAATTTGTATAAATCTTCTGCAATTAATGAAAACGAGATTCTAGAAAATCTAAATCTTTTTACTACAGTACAACATAAAAAAAGAGAAATTTTTTTTTATGAAATATATAAAAAAATTATTGGTATGCCTGGTTCAATTATACAATTTGGTGTTAGATGGGGAAGAGAATTAGCATTATTTGAGATGCTTAGAACGATCTTTGAACCATTTAATCATTCTAGATCAATTTATGGATTTGATACCTTTACTGGATATCCAAAAATTAAAAAAAAAGATCAAACAAAATTAATTAAAACTGGAGGTTTAGCTGTTTCAAAAAATTATGAGAAATACCTGAATAAACTTTTAAAGGTGAGGGAACAATTAAATCCTCTACCTCAAACTCAAAAATTTAACCTTATTAAAGGCTCAGTAGAAAATACATTAGAACCTTTTTTAGAAAAAAATAAACATCAATATTTTGCAATGGTACATCTTGATTTAAATATTTCATCTTCAACAAAATTTGTTATACAAAAAATAAAGAACAGATTATTTAAAGGTAGTATTGTTATAGTTGATGAAACGTGTCATCCAGAATTTTCAGGTGAAATGTCAGCTATCATAGAAGAATTAAGTGATATTAAGTTGAGATTCAAAAGAATTCCCCACATCAATTCTACGTGGCAAAGTTATTTTGAAGTTGAGTAATTCCTAAAAATTAAATTTCCAATTTTTATTTTAGACTATCTAATTTAAAGTTTTATATAGCGTACATAACCCAGAAAATCTTCCATTTCCAGATCTTTGAAAGAAAGGTTTATGTGTATCAATATCAAAGCAGCCGTGTTCAGTAAACGAGTTATAGATTGCAATATCTCCTATTTCTGTGAAATCCTCATAAATAACATTATTTCCATCTATTTTTGCAAAACCACCACCGCTTTCAAAATCTTTCCCTTTTTGACTCATTATTAAGATTGGTTGAAAAAAACCTTTTCCTATTGAATCCTTTTTAATTATAGAGGGTAGCACAGTATCAACATGTGAACTCATGAATCCTCCTCCACTCGGAAACTGATGTATTCTTGATGCTGTCCACATTTTGTTAGTTTTATCTTCTCTTAAGGCATATTCAGGATCTACTCCCATTAAAAAATTTCTAATTTTTGCAAATCGAATAAAAACTTCATCTAGTTTAAATATGTCCTGTTTAAATAATGGACTATAGATTACTCTTTTAAATCTCGGTCTAACTATATTAAACTTTTTATCGATTTTCTTTCCACTATGTCTTGCCTCACCCAAAGAAAGTTTCATGAAATAATCTCTAACCGCTGAAGGTGATTCACCAGTAACGGGATTATCATCATTTTTTTCAATATATTTTTTAACTTTTTTTATCCCATTCTTAACTATCTTTGGATCTATCGCACCTCTAATGATACAAAAGTTTTTTTCAGAAAGCACACTTTGAATTTTGTCAGATTTTTCTCCAATATCTTGATTTATCTCTACAATTAAATTTTTAGTCATGTTAAACCTTTCTTAATCCTATATATTTAAAAAATTTCCATTTTCTTTCGTCTTAGAAATATTTAAATAATTTGAATTGATTTCTTGAGTTTTTGGTAAATCAAAAACAGAATTTTCAAAATACCATTTTATTGTTTTTTCTAGATTTGATTCAAAGTTTTCAACTTCATTCCATTTAAATTTTTTTCTAATTTTACTTGAATCAATACTATAAACCTTATCATGTGCGACTCGATCATTAACAAATCTGATTAATTTATGTGATTGTCTTAAAATTTTATATTTTTTAAGGAAATAATAATCTATTTTTTTACAAATCATTTTAACAACGTCGATGTTTGTAATTTCATTAATTCCAGCAATATTATATTTTTCTCCAGCTGAAGACTTAGTAGCTATTTTATAAATTGCAGAAACATTATCATCGACATATATCCAGTTTCTTTTTTGTAATCCATCACCATAAATTGGAATTGTTTTTTCTTCAATAGCATTTTTAATAACTTTTGGAATTAATTTATCATTTGCTTGAAAAGATCCAAAATTATTTGAAGAGTATGAAATTGTAACTGGTAGGCAAAAAGTTTTCCCCCATGCTCTAACTAAATGATCTGAACCAGCCTTTGTTGCAGAGTAAGGTGAATTTGGTAGATAAGCAGAACTTTCTGTCGATTTTACTGATTGATCGAATGAATCACCAAACACTTCATCTGTTGACACATGATGAAAAAGAAATTTTTTATTTTTATGATATGTTGTATAATAATGTTTTGTTATCTCTAGTAAATTAAAAGTAGCAAGTAAATTATTCATAAAAAACTTTTTTGGATTTTCAATTGAATGATCAACATGTGTTTCTGCTGCAAAATGTATAATTTTGTCAGGTTTTTCTTTTATTAAAATTTTCTTTACAGCTTCATATTCACATAAATCTTCAGCATATATTTTTACTCTCTTAGAATTCTTAATTGTTGATAATGAGTTTTTATTTGAACCATAAGAAAATTTGTCAACTATTACTGCCTTGTTGTTCGTTTTATTAATTAAAAATCTACAAAAAGCAGAACCTATAAAACCAGCACCCCCTGTAATTAAAAATTTTTCACTCATAGTATATCTATTTCAAATAGCTTTTAAGTTTTTCACAAATTATTTCAATGTGTTTTTTGGATAAATTGTTATGTAATGGTAATCTCAAAATTCTTTTTGACACATTATTGGTTACTTTCATTTCAGAAACAAATTTTCCATATTTTAGTCCAGCTGGAGAATTATGTAGTGGTATGTAGTGGAAGGTTGACTCAATACCAGATCTACTAAGTTTCTTAATAATTCTTGCTCTATCAAATATTTTATCGAGCACAATGTAGTACATATGGCCATTATGTTGACAATAATCTGGGAGGGTGGGTCTTTGAATTTTTCCTAATTTTTCTAAATCATTAAGGTTTTCATGGTAGTTATCCCAAAGATTAATTCTATTTTTCTTGATATTTTCGTGTTTTTCTAACTGTGCAAGCAAAATTGAGGATGACACTTCGCTTGCTCTATAAGATGACCCTAGATTAACCCAATTATATTTATTAGTTTTACCATTTACAAAATCATATCTATTATTTCCTTTATCACAAATATATTGAGATAATATAAAATCATTTTTTTTTTTCATAATGAGACAACCACCTTCAATTGAAGAAATGTTTTTTGTATGATGGAAACTTATTGCACCGTAATCTCCTATGCTTCCTAAAGGTAAATCTCTATAAAAAGATCCATATGCTTGTGCAGCATCTTCTATTAATAAAAGTTTATATTTTTTACAAATTTTTAAAATTTTGTGCATATCTGCTGCAATACCTGCATAATGAACAACTATAATTGCTTTTGTTTTTCTTGTTATAGCCTTTTCAATTTCATTTGCATCGATATTTAAGGTTGTTTCATTAATATCAACAAAAACAGGTTTTCCACCTAATAATACTATGGAGTTTGCGGTTGAAGAAAATGTAAAAGAAGGCATTATTACCTCATCACCTGCTTTAATTTTTGATAATATCGAAGCAACCTCTAGCGCAGATGTGCAAGAATTGGTCAAAAGACTATAGTTAATATTAAGAGTTTTATTTATAAGCTTTTCACATTTTTTTGAAAAAATATTAGGAGCACTAATTTTTTTTGAATTTATAAAATTATTGAGATATTTTTTTTCATTTCCAATTAAGGAGAATTCATTGAAAGATATTTTTTGCATTATGCTACCAAATTAAGATTATTTTCGTTTCTATCATCCATTACCTTTTGTAAATAGTCTCTGTATTCGCATTCTGGCATTTGATTTATATTTTTTTGTAATTGGAACCTAGTTATAAAGCCCTTGTAAAATGCTGCCTCTTCTGGACAACCAATTTTAAACCCCATATTTTTTTCAATTTGATAAATATAGTTTGATGCTTGCTGAATTGAATTTGGTGTGCCAGCATCAAACCATGCACATCCTCTTCGCAAAATATTTACTTCTAACTGATCCTTAAATAAATACTGATTTATTAATTCAATTATTTCTAATTCGTTTCTTACAGAAGGTTTGAGTTGTTTAATTAAATCAAAACATGAGTAATTAAACTTATAAGCACCTGGGATTATATAGTTACTTTTTGGATGTCTAGGTTTTTCCTGAATTGATAGAATTTTTTTACCCTTTAATTCTATAACACCAAATCTAGATGGGTTAGAAACTTTTACCGCAAAAATTGAGGCACCTTTAGTTGTTTTTTTTGAAAGATTTTTTGAAAAATCTCCTCCTGCTACAAAAATATTATCCCCAAGAAGTAATGTCACACTTTGATTTTTTTTAACGAATCTTTTACATAACAGCAAAACCTCTGGTATTCCATTAGGTTTTTTTTGTTCTACATATTCAAACTTACACCCTAACTTTTTTCCATTACCTAGTAATTGTTTAAAGCTCTTCAGATGATTAAAGTCAGAGCATAGTATTATTTTTTTTATACCTGCTGCTATTAGGTTAGTTATTGGGTAATAGATTAGTGGTTTATCGTTTACAGGCAACAAATGCTTATTTGTTGTAATATTAAATGGATAAAGTCTTGTACCATATCCTCCAGCTGCAATAATACCAATCATAAAAAACCTTTATTTATTATTGCAATTACAGTGCCTAAATTTTAAAAATTACTACTATCTAAGATTTTTTGAAAAGCATTCCAACTTTCACCAGAAAAATCCTTTGTATTTAGTAGAAGTCTTTTATAAGCTTTTCCAACCCAGACATTATATGTCTCATTATTAAATAAAAGGTTAGCTTTATGTATAAGATCTTTTTTCGAATTATAATTTGTAGATTGTGTTAACAAAGTATTTGAAATTTTTTTTTTTGTTTTTTTTATTTTTGTATAATCCCTTTTATTACTTGCTAAAATTTTTTGAATGGGTGAAAACTCTTCCAACTTTGAATGTTCTTTATATAAGATTGGAATACTAGCAAGTATAGCTTCTCTTGCCATTAATCCATGACCCCATGGAAAAGGGTCAATTAGAAATGCGCATTTTTTTATGTATTCATGCGGCTCGTCTAGCCACCCTAAAAAAAGGATTTGTGATGAATTTATACCAAGTTTTTTTATCCAATGTAAATGCACGGATGTTCTTCCAGTATAACAAAACATTGTTTTTAAATTATTACTAAGGATTAATTTGATATTTAACCAAAAGTATTCATTATCAATTAATTCTTCTCTACAAAAACAGCCGAATAGTTTTTTTCTTGAAAAAAAATTATTAGGTTTTGAATTTAAATTTTTGAAATGAACAGAAGCTTTAAATTTTTTCCATTTTCTCTTATTAATTATGAAGTCTTTTCCTGAAGATATATCACCTATGTAGTGTTTAATACCATGAATGTTAGGGTGAAATTTAAGAGACCACCAATTAATATTAGGAAGAATTTTGGTTGCATAAGTTAGTCCTACAGGACAACATTGCCACACAATATGCTTTGACTTAAGTCTTTGTTTTAATAAACCAATTGTTTTAATTTTTTCACTTATAGAAAATATTTTATCAAGGGAAAATGTATTTACACCTAAATCCTTAAAAGTTTTTATAAATAATTTATTAAATCCACTAAGAGTAATTATTGAAATATTATTTTTTTCGTTATATTTTTTGGTATTTGAAGATAATAATAATTTTAAAGGCTCAATATGAGCAAGGAAATATGGAGTATGGACTACAAATAAAACACCTTTAGAAAGTTTATTATTAGTTTCTAATTTATGTATTGGAACATTCTTGTAAGCAGAGTTAAGTGCGCTATAAAATTTTTCGTAGCTATTTTCAGATTCATTTTTTTTTAAAAATTGTGACGCAAATAGGGTTTCAATATGTATTGCATAGTCTATATTGTTTGTTGATGTATATTTACTAATGAACTCTTTAATAAAATAAAAAAACCAATTATCTAATTCACTTGCCAATTTACATGAAATATTAACAATTTTACTAATTTTTTCTTGATCAAATGTTATTGATTCATCTAAGAAATTATTTAGTTTTGTATAAAGAGGTTTCTGTTTAATTTTAGTATTTATTTTTATTAAATTCTGACTTTGAAGCACTTTCACCACACTTTTAAGTAATTGAGCAATATATATGCCACCAAAAAGATAACAATTTTAAAAGGAAGCAAACTTTTCAATTAATTGTAACAGTTGTTTTTCATTAAGATTATATTTTTTGGAATTGTAATTTATTTCAGCATACCCAGGATTTGGATCATTTGGATCAAAAAAGGTGAAAGATATTGTACTATTTAAATTATCCATTTCCTTTTCAATTGCCTTAAGGTTTGAATTCTTCAAATGGTTAAAAAAAACTTTAGAGTAATCAATATGAAGCTTTAATTCGTCTTTTTTTTGTGGTTCCCAAACATCGTCATTAGATGTTCTTTCAAAAAACGATTTCAAAAAATTAAAACCAACTCTTCTAAAAAAATCAATCATTAACCAAGGTCTCCCATTAATTTCTATTACATACCATTTTCCAGACTTTTCATGTTTTATGAATTCTATCATTATTGGACCAGACCAATTTAGAAGTTTGATTATTTTATGAGCTATTTTTTTTATTTCATTTGGTGCTTTTTTAATACCAAGTATATAAGCTGTACCAAATGATTTTGGAGTAACTAAGTGTTTTATTGCACAAGTTTGAGCTCGTATATTTCCATAATTGTCAGTTGAAGCATAAAAAGGAAGTTCATCACTTTTAGTATTAAAAGGAATATATTCCTGTATAACAAGTTCTCCAATATAATTTGAAAAGCTTTTTATTTTTTTCTTCAATTCTTCAAGATTAGAACACTTTACGGCCTTTAAACCATTTGCTAGTAAATAAAATGATTGATTATAATCTTTTTCATTTGGTTTAAACACAATTGGAAAATTTAAACCCTTTACCTTGTTTTCATTAAACAGACTTGTTTTTTTTAATAAAACAGTTTTTGGAGTAAAAATATCATTTTTTTTTAAAAATCTATACATTGAAAATTTACTTATAACCTCATTTATGAGTTTGTTATTTTTTTTATTCCCAAAAAACTTTAAAAATTTACTTAGACTATTATCTTGTTTTGCCGCCATTAAATTAGTATCACTCGTCGGAATATAAAGAGGTGTTTTAAGGTTTTTTTCTTTGCTAATATACTTAATACTTGATGTAAAACCGAGTAAATCATCAAAAGGATTTGGAACATTAAATTTTTCTTTTAATTCTTTTGAATGATCAGAAAACCATGGGTTAGAATTTTCCCAGTTATATAAAAGTGGATAAATATTTGTTGTAGTTTCTGCTAAAGATCTTAAACAACCGCAAAAACAAATATCGTTAGCTCTTGGAAGAAAGGAATCCATCAATTAAACCTCAATTAATATATGAAGTGGAATCCCTTGCAGAGGACCAAAAAATTTTTTATTTTTATTAATTAATGATTTATTTACCCCTAACTCCTTAAAATGAATTATTCTATTAAATCCAGCACTTCTAATAATTTCGAAAATTTTTTCAAATGTTCTATGGTACATTTTAATTGGTAAAATAACATCATCAATTCTATAAATTTTTCCATCAAAACATTTGTTGGAACTATCAAAATAATCTTTTGAGTTATTTGTAAATGAAAAAGGGAATTTTTTTTTATAAATAAAAGGAAATATTGGGTGTGGTAGAGTAAAAATAAACCTGGTTTTTTTTTTTTTTTTTAATGCAATCTGATTAAATATTTTTTGCATATTATTATTATCTATGTAATTAAATAGAAAAATTGCACAAATTATATCGCATTTAAATATTTCCTTAGGGATATTTCTTTTTAGATCCGCATGAATGAATGTTTCATTTTGACTTTTAAAAACGTTTTTGTTGGCATTTTGAATCATAGATTTAGATGAATCAACTCCAATAATATGCTTTGCACCAAATTTTATAAACTCTCTTGAACAATATCCTTCACCGCATCCAATATCCGCTATTTTTAAATTATTTAGTTTCCCAAGATATTTAAATAGATAATCTCTAGCAGTAAAGTCAGAAAGACTTAAAGGTTTATTTCTAGACCAAAAATCTGCATTTTTATTATATATAGTTTCTGTTTTTTTCATTAAAGTTCATCAGAATTTTGTCACAAAACCTTTCTCTTAAGAAAAGCATTTTTTTGACTCCATTATTTAGGTCTCTTAAATTCTCATATTTGTTTGAAATCTTAATTGATATGTTAATAAAATCTTCACTATGTTTAACATCACATTCAGAATGTAATTCAAAAAAGAAAATTGCACGTTTTGAAAATTTTTTTGATGTATTGAGCCCTTTTAAAATATTTTGATATATTTGAGGAACCACGAGTTCATTTCCTATTCCAAGTGCTCCAACTCCAGATGCAAAAGATGTCTTAGAAATTTCTAAAATTTCTTTATGCCAATCATGTACTTCGCTAATGTAAGTGGTTTTTATTGAGTTTTTAGTGTGATCTGTAAGTTCTTCTAAGAAAAGATTATATAATTTTTTGTGAGGATAAGATTTGAAGCCCTTTTGAGATAAATCTCCATTCTCTTCATTCAAATTCTCTATAATACAATCAATATTTAAGCCATATGGTGCTAATGACAAAACATTTGTAATATAATTACAAAAGTCTGATGAAAATTTTTTGTATTGTATAGAATAATATCTAAGAAGTTCTAAATTATCTTTATTGTTCAAGTTAATAAATTTTTTGTAGATAGGATGATTTGATGCTCTGTGGTTTTTAGCAAAAGTAACTAACTCTTCTACAGTCATTAAATCATTTAATGAGGTTTTGATACTGGGTGTTAAAATTTGAGATTGTTCATACATAAAATATCTCAGCAAAGAACATGCCATTATGTATAAAAGTCTTTATTTTTCTATTCACTCAAAGTATTAGATTTTATATTTTCTTAGTTGTAAAATAATTCGAGATCTACTATGTGTTTTGATCTTTCAACCACTTGTTTAACTTCAAGACTTTTTTCAAGAGATTTTTTTTTTTCAGAATTTTTAGAGGCGTAAACTTTTTTCTTAATATTTTCTAAATTAATTTTAAATGAATGATTTTTTAATAATTTGCTAATTTCACACTCAAAGTTCTCAAATCTATATATATCAATATTTGTTAATATTTTATTTCTGTAATATTGAATATAAGATCTTAAGTTAAATCTTAATACGTTGGGACTAAAGTCTTCATTTATATAATCGCAACAAGTAAGAGCGTCATTACAAATTTTTTGAAAAAAATTAATATCAAACTTTATTTGATCCTCGTCTATGTGTTTCGTTCCTGATGATGTTTCCACTTTCCAAATATCTGGGGAAAAGTAGTAAGAAATGAGTCTAGAAACTGGATTTCTTATTATGGTAAAAATATCATATGAATTGTATTTTTTTTTCAACAAATATTTGTATTCAGCTAATAGATTGTGTTTTTGTGTAGATATTTTTCCCCTAATTCCAAAATTATCTCTTCTTGATTCCTTTATGGTATATTTTTTGTCATCAGAATATTTATTAAGATTATGTTCAAGCCAACTACCTCCAGTTTTTGGAATATGAATAAAAAGTTTTTTATTTAAAAAATGCATGACCTAATTTTTAATCAAGGTGTTAATCTTTTCTTTGAGAATTTTTAATGGTTCTTTCCACGAATTATTTTTTATTTGCCTTATTATTTCGATACTTTGATAAAAGGGTGTTTTATTTGATTTTATACCCCACCTAAAGTCGGGTATTTTATTCAAAAGAAGATACGTCTTAATGCCAAGTGATCCTGCTATATGAGCAACAGTATTATCACATGTAATAACTAAATCTAACTGACTTATGAGTGAAAAATAATCATCAAAATTATCACTAGATTCTATGTCAACAAAATCAATAATATTTCTTTTAAAGGTTTGTTGATATTTTTTTAACTTAAACCTTTCTGACCCGTACTGTAAATTTATTAAACAAACATTTGTTGAAAAAACATCTAAAAACATTTTTAATGGTAATGTTCTTTTGCTTTGTTGAAATTTTGTTGCCCCTCCTGACCAGGATATGCCAATTTTATAAGAATTATCAAACCTTAGTTGTTTTTTCCATTTTAAATTTAGTTCTGCATTTGAAAACAAATATTGTTTTCCAAAATTCTTTGACATTTTTTTTGGTTTAAAATTCTCTAGTAGGGATCCAATAGGTAGTTGAATTTCAAAACTATTTAAGTTTTTTTTATTTTTTAAATCATTTTCATCAATAATTAAATTATTTGGAAATGAAAGTTTAAAAATATTTTTTAACCTGTTTGAACAACATATTGCAACTTCATTTTCATATTCTTTTGTAAAACTGTTTATCAATGAAGCAAAAAATATTTCATCACCAATACCTTGTTCAGCATAAAAAATTATTTTGTTTGATGCAGATTGAACTGCATCTTCAAACTTATATTTTGATTTTTTGTCTTCAAGAATTTTTGTTGTAAAGTGTTCCCTTAAATAGCATCGGTAATGATGAAACTTTGCAAATTCATTTTGTTTATTTAACAAGAAATTTATCCTTGATAAACAATATAAAGCATCAAAAAAGTTTGGCTTTAACAGGATAGATCTCTTTAACATTTCAATAGATTTTTTAAAAAAACCTAATTCCAAATAAACATTTGCTAAATTGTATGCTACTAAAAAATCATTTTTTTTAGTTGATAATATCTTTTCAAGTAGTTTTCTTGATTCATTATATTTTCCTAAATATCTAAGAGTATTTGCCTTATTCATGCATAAATTTGGATTTTTTTTTTCTGATTCTTCATAAAAATTAAGTGCTTTTTTGTAATTTTCTATTTCAAAATATACATCAGCTATATTGTTGTACGTATACCAAACGTTAGGTTGGTTTTTTCTTGCTTTGTTGAAGTATTGAAGAGCCTTATTAAAATCTTTTTTTTTTTTAAATATCACACCAAGGTTATTTAATGCTGAAAAAACAAGTTTAGATGTTCCATATTTTTCTGTTCTTTTGTAATAATAAATTGCTTTGTCAAATTGATTCATTTCTGCAAAAAGGTTAGCTAAATTAAAATTACAAGAAGGGTCTAAAGGGTAATTTTTAATATTAAGCATGAAATATTTTTTTGCTATTTTATATTTTTTTTGTTTTTTAAATAAAACACCTTTCAAATTTATTACATCTGGATTCATATTTTTAGATTCTATAAATTTATTTATCTGATGGTGAGCTTCACTAAATTGATTTTTGTCAATTAATTGCTTTAAAAAACTAATTTGATTGGAATTTATATTTTGCATAGACTATTAATTTAGCAAATTTTAAGCCATGGCATACCAATTGCTAATTTTTGTGATGAATTTAAATTGTACATACATCAATCTAGATAGTGCTAAAGAAAGAAAAAAGAGATTTGAAAAACAAATTAGACATTTACCATTTACGTTTAATAGAGATTCTGCAAAAACAGTTGATGATGTAAGAAAAGAAAATTTAAATGGAAAACTTCATGACAGAGGAAAAGCTATTTTTCTGAGTCACCTAGAAGCAATAAACAACGTTAAACAAGATAAAAATTCGTGGATCTGCGAAGATGATTCGATTATTAGCAGATCTTGTTATAAAAATATTTCAAAACTTAATAATTTTTCCGACTGGGATATAATCTTCACTGATGTGTGTTTTGGAGATCCATCCCAAATTTTAAACTTGTTTAATTTAAATAGATTTTTAAAAAGAAAGAGTGAAACAACTATATTGTCGCTTAAAAATTATTTTTTTTCTTCACTGAATTCTTATATCATTAACTCTAAATCTAAAAGAAAAATAATTGAAATGATTAATAGTAAAATGCATAAAATTGATGAAAATCTTGATATTATAATAGCTCGATTTATAAGAGAAGGTCACATTAAAGGATATTGTTTTATGCCTTTTTTAACTAGTGTGAACGATTTTGCTGACAAGGATGGAACACATTGTTCTTCAATTCAATATTTATTAAATATGTCTAGAAAGTTATTTTTTTGTGAAAATGATTTGTTAAAAGAAGATGATTTTAGTCAATTGGATAAATATTTTCCAGAAAATGATCTAGATGAGCAATCAAAAAATATGCTAAATATACAAAAAGCATTTCTTCATCCAAAACTTCTTTCAAGGCTAATTAAATAAGTTAGGACTTTATTATAAGTGCCTGCCATATTCTTTTTGACATCTCATATTCTGATTAAATTCTTTAGAAAGTACCTTCTTTTTGTTTTCAATTTCATAAATCAGTTCATCATTTTTCGAAATTAGTTTTAATAAAGAGTTTTTATTATTATTAATTATCAGATCTTTTTTTTTAATATCACTGAGAATTTTTTTTCTTATCTTATCCAGATGAGAAACTTTAACAAAATCTTCTTTTTTAATTAAAGATGCGATATTTTCTGAAATTTTTTGCAATGTTAGAAATTGATTATCTAATGAAGAACTACTAACCACGATTTTCTGCCCTTACATTACCAAAAAATATTTCTTCTAGCCAAAAAATGGCTTTATTGATTTCTTCTGCTGTTCTTTTTGTCATACCGTCTATAAGCTTCTTTCTACAAAATTCGTAGATTTGGAATAAGTGAGCACAAAATTTTTCAGCTTTTTCAAAATCTAAACTTGTTTGCAGTGTATATATTAAAACGAGACTTTTACTAAAATGTTTATTTTTTATTTGGTAATTTTTAGTATTTATATTTTCTGAAACTATATTCATTGATCTAATTAGCTCTTGAACGACTTTTTTAACAAGTTTAACGTTGTCATGATTTTTAACATCTGATAAATCTGTTTTTTTATAGATATTTTTTGCTTTATTAAAGTGCATATTTATAACTCTATTGAATTTTTTAATTTTTTTTGTTAAATTCTTAAAATGGATCAAGTCTTCAACAGTTTAACCAATATTCCCAATCAAATAATTTTTTCATTTAATGAAGAAATTGCAAATGGTATGCCACTTGTTAATCCACAAAGAAGAATTTTTAATCTTGGTTCTGTTGATAAGACAAAACCATATAGCGAAAAAAACTTTGCACAACGTCATCATCCTTTTCTAGCTCCTTCTAATGGCTCTACTGCGGATGCTTTTTTTAAAGCTAGAATTTCATTTTCACCAGTTTATCACCATAATGAATTGGCAACAAAGTATGCTCATATTTCAACAATACCTGATAAAAGTAGTGAAATTAAATACTCAATTATGAGATTTGTCTAATCTTTAGCTTCAAGTTTATGTACAGTTTCAGATGCTTCTAGAAATGTTTTAAATAAATCGCTTTCTGAAATCACTCCTACAATTCTTTCATCTTTGTCAACTATTGGAATTGATTCCCCAACAAAATCTTTACAAACATTAATTGTTTTAAGTACAGTTTCATAATTATAAATTTTTAAAAATTTATTCCTTTTCAATTTAGATAAAGGTAAGTTTTTATTAACTATTTTGATTAGTTTGGCTATTTCAATTTTTTTACTCAGTCTTCCTTGTTCATCAATGAAATAGGCCTCACTATAATTTTTACTCGCCATAATATCTATTGCTTTTTTAATTGGAATATCTTTTGTAATCTTACAGAATTTATTTTGTTTTATTTCGTCAATAATTTTTTCATTTAAAAGCAAATGGTCTCTTCCAATTTTGAGGTCAATATTTCTATTAAATAAAACTCTATCAAATACAGATTGGCCTATTAATTTGAAGGAAATAATAGAAGCAAATACAATACTTATTCCTGCAGCTAATGTTGCCTGATAATCTGTTGTTAACTCAAAGACAATCATCATATTTGCAACTGGGCCCCCTATAACACAACTCCCAATTGCTGCCATAGCAGAAACTGCATATAATGCTACATTCGTATCTGGTAATATTACTTTTATAAATACACCTATAACTAATCCAGTACATGCTCCAAGGAAAAGAGCCGGAGCAAAAACACCTCCAATTAAACCTAATCTAATACAAATTATAGTTAAAAAGAGTTTAGCAATTAGAAAAATAAGCGCATTCTCCCAACTAATTTTGGCTACCAAAAGATCTTTTATTGTTTCAGTTCCCAACCCTATAGCTTCAGGAATAAAAATTCCAACAATAGTACAAATTAATGCTGCAATTGCGGGTTGAAAATAAGGTTTAATATAATTTGTATTAGGAAAAAATTTTGGGTGCGTTAATCCATTCATATAAATAACTGAGACAAATCCAGCAACTACACCTGTGGCAACCAACGCTGGAAATTCTTTAATATCAGAAATACCTCCAAAATTTGTCTCAAGAATAGGATCTATCCCAAACAAGAATTTTGAGATTAAATATGCAATCATTGAAGATACTAAAATTGGAGCAAAAGATGCTAGAGATTGATGTCTCAAAATTACTTCCCTAGAAAAAATTAAACCAGCAATGGGAGCTCCAAAACCAGAAGATATTGCCGCTGCCACCCCTGCACCAATAAAAACTTGATAATCACCAAAAGTTTTAAAAAACTCCTTTATATTTGCACCTAATGTTGCTCCGAAGTGAACTAATGGCCCATACTGACCAACAGAACCACCAGCTGAAATTGATATCACAGCTGACAAAGAGGCCACAAAACCAGATTTTATACTAAGTTTTTCTTTGCTGGAATGAGCTGAAAGAATAACATCTGGAGGTCCATGCCAGCGATTACCTAGCTCCATTGATCTAAGAAATCCAACGACTAAACCCGCAATTATAGGAAGCAAAAAAAGGGGTATCGTTTCTAGGGTAAAAAAATCGTTAATACTATCAATTGTAAAATTTTTACTTCTGATTACAGATGTTAAAATATTTATTAATTCAATGAAACAAAATACACCAAGAGAAACTACACTGCCAATTAAACTTCCAAAAAAAAGTGTAGAAAATATAGATTTTAAGATGAGCCTCTCCCAAATTAAAGTTAAGTTTAGTTTAATTTGGGAGAATAAGGTATAAAAAAATTAATTTATTTGTCTTGATTCTTCGGGCATATTTAACCAACCCTCTTTAAGATTTCTTGCTACTAGGTGTGCTGGTTTAACATATGTTAAATCTTCATTATCAATAATTCGTTTACAACTATATCTAACAAATCTGTATAACCACGTTAAATTTACAGCTATTTCCTCACCCTTATCAACATTAAGACAACTCTGCAACGCAAAAGCAATTTTTGATATTTTTTCAGCTTTTTCTACTGCTTCGTCATTTACTTCAAAGTCAACCGAAACTATTTTTTTTAAATTTACAAATTCACTTTCCAGACCTACAATTAGCTGCTTTATAATTTCATATTTTGGTATATCATTTCGAACTACGTTATTTAAGTTTGTTTCTTTTTTTAGAAGAGTTTTACTTGTCTCAACTTGTGTTTTATATTCATTTTTTTTCATTCCATCAACCTTTCGTTTAATAGTTACTAATAATAACGACGTAAAAAAAAAATATTTAGTCTAAGCTAATAATTTAAGTTGATCTTCGTCTGCATTTTGAACCTGGGCAACCATAGCTAAACTGTAATTTTTTAATATAGCATTTTTTGCTAATCTTGCAGTCTCTTGGGCAAAATCTGTATCTTGTAATTTTGCAGCTTGAGCTATAAGAGCAGCTGAAGAAGATTCGGCAATATTAAGATAACCATTAAAAGATTGTATACTTCCCGCTACAGAGCCTAGTGAACGTGTTATTTCTCCGATTGTAGTTGCAGCAGAAGTATTCGCATTTGTAGCACCTGTTATGCTTGTTGCTGCGATACCTGTAGTAGTTTGCATTGTAGCTGTCGTTCCCACATCATTTATACCTATAGTAAAACTTTTTGCAGACGTATCTAAGACATTAATATTATTGAAGGTAAGGGATGAAACTATTGAATCAATTGTATCACTAATATTGACTGCTTCAGCATTTAATGCCGCTGTATCCTCTGAAGTATTTGTAGAAAGTGAAGCTTGATTACCGGTTTCTTTGAGTCTTGTTGCAAGAGAGTTAAGTTCAAATAAAGCTTCTTCTACTAGACTTAATAAACTTAATGAGTTCTCAATGCTACTAGAGGCTGCCTCAAAACTCTTCCCATCTGCTTTCAAAGTCGTCCCCAAAGCATGTCTAGCTGCATCATTTCCACCAAGTACATTTATACCAGTAGAGATCCTAGAGATTGCTTCTCTAATATTCCTCTCAGATTTTTTCAGAGAAAAAATTGGGACTGGGAATGATGATAGCGTATTACTCACATTAACCTCTAATTGAGTACGACTTAAAATAGATTTTTTTTAACAGTTTTAGCAGGATTTGGCATAATAATTGAAGTTTTAGATTATATTTTTAAAAATATTTTTAATACAATGATTAAACAAAAAAAAAGAATACCTTTATTTAAAGTTTTTGTTCCAAAAGAAGCAGAAAAAAATGTTAAAAATACACTTTACAGCGGTTTTCTAGCTGAAGGTAAAAAAGTAAATGCTTTTAGTAGAAAAATATCTAAATATCTTAAAAATCCACATGTAGTATTGACAAACTCATGTACAATGGCAATTACAATGGCTTATAAAATAGCCGGTGTTGGACCAAATACCGAAGTAATTACGACGCCTCTGACATGTATTGCTGGGAATATTCCTATAGTATCACTTGGAGCAAAACCAATTTGGGCAGATATTTGTAGAAAAACAGGAATGGTCACAGCTGAAAATATTAGGCCACTAATAACTAAAAAGACAAGAGCCATTTATATACTCCATAAAGAAGGATCACCAGCCAACTTAGACGATATATATGCTCTAAAGAGATATAATAATAAAATAAGAATTGTTGAAGATGCTGCTCATGCATTCGGAGCAAAAAAAAATAATAAAAAAATTGGATCTTTTGGAGATTTTATTTGTTTTTCTTTCCAAGCAATAAAACACATTACAACAGGAGACGGGGGTGCTCTTTTATGCGGAAACAAAAAAGATTACATAAAAGCTAAAAAATTGAAATGGTTTGGAATAGATAGGGATAATAGAGAAGGGAGAAATGTATGGAAAGAAGATATTCCAGAATGGGGATTTAAAGGAAATATGAATGATATTGCTGCATCAATTGGTTTGTCTCAAATGAAATATATTGACTGGATTCTTGATAAATTTCATCAAAATGGAAGAAGATATGATGAAGCATTTAGAAAAACCAAAGGAATTAAAATTCTTGAAAGAAACCCAAATGATTTTCAAACTTATTGGGGTTATACAATACTTGTCAAAAACAGAGATAAATTAATTAAAGCTCTCAACAGGTGTAATATAGAAAGCGGACAAATTCATGCTAGAAATGATAAATATTCTATGTTCAAGTCTAATAAAAAACTTCAGCTTCCAAATACAGACTGGTTTGATAAGTCAGAAATCGCAATTCCTTGTGGATGGTGGGTCAGTAAACAAACCCAAAATTTTATAATTGAAAAAGTAAAAGAGGCTGTGTCATGAAAATAATGACAATACTGGGTACAAGACCAGAAATTATTCGTTTAGCAAAAATAATAAAAGAATTAGACGAACATTGTAATCATATATTGGTACATACTGGACAAAATTATGACTATAATCTTAACCGTATCTTTTTTAAAGATTTAGGATTAAGACTACCAAATTATAACTTAAAATCAAAATCTCAAAACATTCAAGATCAAATAGCAAAAATTATAAGCAGTACTGGGGAAGTAATGGACGTTGAAAATCCTGATGCAGTTTTGATTCTAGGTGACACAAATTCAGGTCTAAGTGCAATTGCAGCAAAGAGAAAAAAAATTCCAATTTTTCACATTGAAGCTGGAGACCGCTCTTATGATAACGAAGTACCTGAGGAACTAAATAGAAGGATTATTGATCATACTAGCGATGTTAATATTGCTTATAGCGAACAAAGCAGAAGAAATCTATTAAGAGAAGGTATTCACCCAAAAAATATTTATGTGGTTGGGAGTCCAATTATTGAAGTATATAACGATTTAGGTTTCAAGTTTGAAAAAAGTAAAATTTTAAATAAACTTGGTCTCAATACCAATCAATTTTTTACAGCAAGTATCCACAGAGAGGAAAATGTTGAAAGTGTAGACTCTTTGAAGAAACTTGTAGAAACTTTTAATGCTATCATAAAAAAATATAAAATTCCAATTGTAGTGAGCACTCATCCAAGAACAAAAACTAAATTAATTAATTCAGGTCTAATTAAAAAATCAAACCAAAAAATAATATGGCACAAACCTTTTGGTTTAGTTGATTTTATAAAACTACAAAAAGAGTCGAAATGTGTAATTTCTGATAGTGGAACCATTCATGAAGATTCAGCTGTACTAAAATTTCCTGCAATAGCAATTAGAAAGTCTACTGAAAAGCAAGAGTCAATTGAAGCAGGATATTGTCCAATCACAGGTTTAGACCAAGATGATGTTTTAAGGATGTTAGGAATAATTTGCAAAAAACCAATAAATTTTAATTTCTCTTCACCACCCGAAGCCTACATACAAAAAGAAGTTTCAAAAAAAATTGTAAGAATTATTTTAGGTATGTCAAAAATCATTAAAAAAGAAGTTTGGGGTGCTAATTCCATGAATTTGGTAGGGTAAAAAAAATGGATATGCACTTTACAGAAAATATAGATTATAAAATTAAAGACTTAAAATTATACTCAGATAGTAGAGGTGCTCTGTTTGAAGCACTAAGATTTAAGTCAGAAAAAATACCTAATGGTGGACAGATATATGTCTATAGCGTTATGCCTGGCTTTAGGAGAGGGGATCATTATCACGAAAGAAAAGGAGAATGGTTTTGTTGTGTTGCAGGTACGGTTACTTTATTAATGAAAGCAAACGGCAAAAAAATAAAAAAAATATTAAAATCAAAACGCCCTCAACTTGTTTATGTTGGTCCAGGAACAGCTCATACAATAATTAATAAAAATAAAGAAGAGGCAATTATGGTTGCTTATGCATCAAAAGAATTTGATCCAAATGATCCCGATACTATTTCTAAAGAAATTAATTAATTTCCTATGAAAAAAATAATCTTACTTGGCGATAAAAAAACAACTGAGATAGCTCTAAGAATAATCAAAAAATATTTTAAAAAAGAAATAGAGATATTGGGATTTGTATCTAATAAAAATTTCTATAACTCAAAAGTAAAAAAAAAATTTTTAAAAAATAATACCCTTAAAAATACTTTTTTTATATCTAATGAAAAACGTAACGAAAAACTCATCTCATTAAAAATTAAAAGTTTATCTCCAGATTATTTAATTTCAATCCAGCATAAATGGATTTTATCAAATAAAATATTAGAACTAGTTGGTAATAAATGCCTAAATCTTCACAATGCAAAACTTCCAAATTATAAAGGCTATAATTCCATTAATTTTGCGATAGCAAATAATGATAAAAAGTATACTTCAACAATTCATTGGGTTTCAGAGCAAGTTGATGAGGGAGATATAGCTTTTGAATCTTCAACTAAAATTAGTAAATCTGAAACCGCTAAAAGTTTATACAAAAAATCTTTAAAATGCGCAGAAGAAATTTTGATAAAACTTTTTTTAGCAATTATTAAAAATAACATTCCGAAAAAGAAAATTAAAAAACAGGGTAAATTTTATAGTAAAGATTCAATTGAAAAACTTAGAATTATTGATCCAAAATGGAATTGTAAGAAAATTGATAGAATTGTAAGGGCATGTTATTTTCCACCTTATGAACAAGCTTATTATTTAAAATCTAAAGAAAAAAAATACCTATCTCCCGGAGATGTATTAAATACTAATTGATAAGGAGCGAATTAGTAAAACTTTCGCTTACATTCACTGGAAGATTTATCATATGTTTATTTACATTTAAAATTTGTTGTATTTCAGGAATTGCCTTAAATATACCTATAATTTCTTCGATTGAAAGTTGTTTTGTATTTTTAGATGTGAATGGAAAAATTTCTTTAGTTATAGTTCCTTCCGTAAAATATTTATTAAAATTTTTAGATTGTTCATGAGGTATTCTTAAATAAGTATTTCTATCTTCTGACTTAGCAACTTCTTCTCTAGTTGCAAGTGTTTCATCCATTTTTTCACCTTCCCTTATTCCTATGTAATTTATATTCAACTCTTTGTTAAACATTAAACTACATGCTTTAGCTATATTTAAAATTGTAGCGGCTTTTGATTTTCTGATGAATAAATCACCATTTTTACCATGTGATAGAGCATATAAAACCAAATCTATTGCTTCTGATAGTGAAATTAAAAATCTTGTCATACTTGGATTTGTAATCGTTAATGGTTTATTGTCACTAAGTTGTTTTAAAAAAAGTGGAACAACAGAACCTCTTGAAAAGAGCACATTTCCATATCTAATTGCACAAATGATTGTTTTTGAGTTTTTTGACTTTTCTGTGGTTTTAGCAAACATAATTTTTTCCATTAACATTTTACTACACCCTAGAGTGTTAATTGGATAGGCAGCTTTATCTGTACTTAATAGCACAATTTTTTTTACATTATTTCTTATTGAAGCGTCTATTACATTTAATGCACCTAAAATGTTTGTTTTTACTGCTTCCATTGGATTAAATTCACAACTTGGTACTTGCTTTAAAGCAGCCGCATGAAAAATATAATCAACATCATTTATTGAAGAAAAAACATTTTCTCTGTCTCTTATGTCACATAAAATAAAATTTAACTTTTTGTTATTAAATTGTTTTCTCAAATCATCTTGTTTTTTTTCATCTCTACTAAGTATTGAAATTTTTGAAATATTTTTGTTGAATAATATTTTTTCTAACATTGCTTTTCCAAATGACCCTGTACCACCTGTAATAAGTAAATGACAATTTTTTTTAAACATTTGAACCTCTTAAAGAACTAATTTTTTTTGAAAATACTTTAAAATGATTTTCATAAATCGGATTAATTTTTTTATTTTTTTTTTTTGCAAACGTATATAAATATTTAACTCGATTAAATACACTTCCTAAAAAATCCCAATCTTTCCTGTGTTTTTTTTCATCGTAATATTTATTAAAAAGATAAGAAGATTCGCCTAAATGTTTTCCCGAGGTATTATAAAACATTCCAGTTTCTTGGTTTGCACGTTGGGTCCATATATTTGTAATTTGGTTTAAATACCCAAATTTAGAATCTTGTGAAGATAAGTCTAAAAATAAATTATAGTCGATTGCTGTAAATTCTTCTCCAAATTCTCTATTTAAGTTTTCTAATGCTTTAAGATTAAAAGTGTTTTTGTAAATTTCGGTTTTTATTATAGATCTTCCGATATAACAGTCATGTAATAAAAGTTCATGAAACTCATCTTTTTCACCAATATAATTTTTTTTTTCCCATGTAGGATTACTAAAAATATTGATCTTTTTTGTCTGATCATTCCCAATAGCATACTTACTATATGCTAGATCTAAATTATTTTTTAAAGAAAATTCAATGAGATTATTCATTTCTGGAAGCATCCAATCATCATCACTATGAATTATAGTTCGATTACATCCTACCTTTGATATACAAATGGCAGCTGTTTTTCCCCATCCAATATTTTTTTTATTTTCAAAGTACTTTATTCTTTTATCTTTTTTTTGTAGTTCATTACATAATTCATTACTTGTATCATCAGAACCATCAATTCCTATAATAACTTCATCTATGTTTTTTAGCATTAATACAGATCTTATCGACCTTTCAAGCCCTTTTTCTATGCCATTATATGTTGGTATTATTACACTTATCATTAAAAAACCTTAAATGTATTGTTTCAATATTTATGCCAAAAAAAACTAATAATTGGCATAAATATTGAAGTATTTTGGGATTAGTAAACCAATTTAGAAAGTTTAAAAATGAATCTTGAAACCTTAGAAAATAACTTAAAAGAATTTATATCGAATCCGGACTCCACAAATCATCTTACAAAAGCAAGAGATCTAGCTGAAGAAATTCTGAATAAAAAAAAGGATAGTTCATATGCTAATTACGTCTTAGCATTAGATGATATTGAATTTTGTAATTATGATGATGCAATAGAAAAACTTAAGAAAATATTAGAAAATGACAAATCGTTTGAAGAAGCTTATTTACAACTTTCTATGATTTACGAACATGAAAAAATGAAAGAAGAACGATTTTTAATCTTAGAAAAAGGTTATCAATATTGTCCAGAATGCTACATGATTGCATTTGATTATGCATGTATGTTAATGCATGATTATGCAGATGTGTATAAAGCTAAAGATATTTTATCAGACTGTGTACATAAATTACCACAAATGCCAAACAATTGGGCCCAATTAGGTATAGCCTATATTGCAACACAAGAACCTGAAATGGCTAAAGAATGTTTTATTACTTGTATGCATTTAGATAAAGAAAATGCTCTAGCTCACTTAGGCTTAGGTGTTTATTTCTTTGAAACATCTCAATTTAAAAAAGCAAAAGAATTTTATAAAAAAACATTAGAAAAAGAAGATAATTTTTTTGCTAATTTCAACTTATCTCTACTTGAATTGTTGCAAGGTAATTATAATAAAGGCCTTGAATTATACGAAAAACATAGAGATAAAGAAAAATTTTTAGTAAAATATGGTGGAGATGGATATCCAGAACTTACTAAAAAGAATCTTAAAGAAAAAAATCTAAAAATTGTAATACATCGCGAACAAGGCTATGGCGACGATTTTATGGCATCAAGATTCTTAAAATCATTTCTTGAGAAAAATTATAAAGTAAGTTTTGCTGCACACAAATCGACAATTAATTTTTTTAAATCTTGTCCAGAACTGGATAGTGTAAATATTTCAGACAAATTTGATGATGTTGATGAAACTTCATTTGACTATCGAATATTTATGATGAGCTTACCCTATCTATTTTGGGAAAATAGCAAAAAAATTATTGATCCACTTATTGTTGATGTCGAAAGGCTTAAGAGTTTTAATGTAAATTTTAATAAGTTTTTAACTAAAAGGATTGATAAAAGTAAATTGAATATTGGAGTTTCATGGTCTGGGAACCCTCTACATAAAAGGCACCTAAATAGATCAATTCATATCGAAAAATTTTCAGAAATATTCAAAAATAATGATTGTAAATTTTTTGTATTACAAAAAGGTGTTTCAAATGAGGAACATAAATTTTTAAAAAAATTTTCAAATGTAGAAGTCCTTGATAATAAGCTTGAAGACTTTTCGCAAACAGCCTTGGTTTTAAGTTTAATGGATAAGGTGATTACAATAGATACGTCATTAGTTCATTTAGCTGGCACTCTTGGACAGAAAACATTATTACTACTTCCAAAAGTACCAGATTGGAGATGGGGTTTGAAAGATTCCAAAACCCCATGGTATAAGTCTGTAAAAATGGTTAGACAATCAAAATTCAATGATTGGTCACATATAAATAATGAAGTAAAAAAATTTTTAAGCTAAGCAGCAGCAGTTGAAAGCTTAGACCATCCTTCATTAATTTCTTTTACTACTTTATGAGCACTCTTGACTGCTGAATAATCTTCGTGTTCTTTGATTCTTTGAGCAGCATATTGAATGTGATTATAAAGATGAAGTAAATTTTTTGCAATGTCGCCACCCTTTTCTAAATCAAGAGTAGTTTTTAAAACAGTTGTAATTTTACCAACTCTTTCAACTAGTTCTGAGACGTTGTCTAGTTTACTTGGTTTATTTAAATGGTTAAGATCTTTTTCAAGCTGATTAAGAAGTTTTTCGATAATCTTAATCTGGTTAACCATTTTTTCAGTAAAAATTTCCATAACTATACCTTTATTCAAAGATTAATATTATACTAAATCTATAAACGTCTAATATAAAAAAATGTTTAGTTTATGGAAAAAATTCTTGTTGCTTTATCAACGTATAATAGAAAAAATATTACCAAGCTTTGTCTAGAGAATTTAACCCAATTATTGGATAAAAATTCTCAATTATTAATTTATGATGATGCATCAACAGAATATAATGAAAAATTTCTCAAAAAATATTCTCAAAATATTTTGAGATTCAGAGTTAGGGGAGGGATAGAAAGATCAAGAGCAAGATGCTTTAGAGATTTTTGTTATATATATAAGAACTTTGATTTGCTTTATATTACTGATAATGATGTTATTCATGATCCACAGTTTCTTAATCAACTTAGATATTTTTATAATATTTCTAAAAAACAAAAAAAAAAATTTCCAATCGGGCTGTTTAATAGTGTATTTCATAATAAATCAGAAAATATTATTGAACAAAATAAAGATTTTAGTTTGAGAAAAACATGTCCTGGAGTAAGCCAATGTTATGATAGAAATATGGTTGAAATAATGGTAAATTTTTTAAATCATAATCCATTTTTTGAAACTATATACGGATTTGATTATTATTGGCCAGCCCAATTAAAAGTTCCCTTCATCCAATCTAACACTTCTTTCTTAGAACACTTTGCACGAGATAGAAATGAGGCAGGTATACATTCCGGATTTTCAAAAACAAAGAATGATATCATGAAAGATTTTTCAAAAGATAGAGCAATTAATCCGACAAAGTTTTTAGAAGAAAAAAGAGAAAAAATTATTAATCTAATAATGGGATGGTAGATTTCTTTTAATCATCATCATTATTACCAAGAAGAGCTGTGAGCATATTTCCAGTTTCGTTTAGACCAGCAACAGCTGACTCCATATTAGCATACTGTTTTTGATATCTTTGAGTTAACTTTTCAATTCTATCTTCTAATCTGAGTCTTTTTTCTGCTAAATCCTTTATTCTAGATCTACCGCTTTCAACTTGGGTATCAATCACAGAATCGAATTTAGTAAATACTTCAACTGTTTCATGAGCAAGTGAAAGAAAACTTTTTCCATAATACACATTACCACTTGTTATTCCATTTGCTACATTCAATACTAAACCATTTGGATCACCTGAAGATACACTATATTTTGTACCATTTTTAGTAGCGTTTACTCCACCAATTGTGTGAGTGCTTCCATTAGTTGCAAAAGCATAAGTTCCTGGTTTAGTGTTAAGAAGCTCAAAACTAGTTACTGAAATTCCATTAGTATCGGTTTTCAATTGATCAGAAAAAAAAGCATGTACCATTTCCGGATTAAAATCGAAAGATTCTTCCAAATCTGATTGATTTAGAGTCAAGGATCCATCTCTTTCGGTTTTAATACCCATTTGTGATAAAAAGTAAGGACCACCTTCATAACCGCCAATTGATTTCGTTGATAAACCTCGAAGTTGAGATTTAATTGACATCAACAATGAGTTGCCATTCAAAGCGCCAGCCTCATTACTTCCACCAAGAGCTGTATCTCCAGATGTAGTAAGTGAATCAATCAAGCTCATAACCTCGTTATATGTTAAAACATAATCATTCATTAATGCTTTTATCTTTGTTAAATCAACTTGGCTTGAAACTCTGATTGCAGAAGAATTTGTTGCTAATAAGTCAAGAGTAAAACCATCAAAAAGATCTTTAATCTCATTTGAAGATCTTGTCATGGAAATCCCGTCAACTGTGAACGCAGAGTTTATTCCTGAAACTCTTTGTGTCATATTTGAAGTTGTTGCATTGTAATTATACGACACACCACTGATAGTATTAGCAAGATCACTTGAAGCCGTTACCTTCATTTCATTACTTGCTCCTGACTCACTTTTTAACATAAGCATGTAATTTGTTCCGTCATAAATTATTGATGCTAATACATCTCTTTCTCCATCACTATCTGAATCTGTTGCAGCATTATTTATTAAATCTCTTAAATCCTTTAGAGTTGTACTTGAAGTAGTATTCACAGAAATCGTTGATTGAGAATTAGCAGTATGACTCTGACCCCCACCGGAAGTAGGGTCTGCACTCCAAGTTCCAAAAGCTATTGAGATACTTCCTGCACCAACTGTTGAGGTTGTTGCACTATATGCAGGTCCGGTCAATGTATGTGAGGATGCTAATGTTGTAACTGTCAATGAAGAATCTATGTCTGCACCAGCAGCGTCACCCGAAGCTGTTAAAGTTGCGGTTGCGGTATTTGAAGAGTTTCCAACAAACCCAGATGATTCTGAGGTTTGTATACTTTTAATGATATTATTAAATTGTTTAAGATTAGATTTAAGAGTTCCTAATGCTGAAATTTTAGCATTTGTTTTTTCTTCATCTTTTTCTAACTGTGAGGTTTCAGCTGCACTATCTGCGTCAACGAGTGCTTTAATCAATGCGGTTGTGTCTAGACCAGAACCTACGCCAATTTTGGAAAGAATTTCAGTTTCGGCCATATAATTATCCTTTGATTAAAAACGACTTATTTTAATAAAATTTATCCTTGGAATAAAACTAATACATTTTGCATTGTTCTTGAAGCCTGGGCAATCATATTTAATGCAGATTGCTGCAGAATTTGAGATTTCGCTAATCTTGAAGATTCTGAAGCGAAATTTGCATCCATAATTCTAGCTTTTGAAGCTCTTTGGTTTTGAGAAACATTAGTTAAATTATCAACAACAACATTCATTCTACTCATAATGGCACCAAATTTTGCTCTTTCCATGTGAACTCTATCTAATGCTCTGTCAACTACCTTTAGTGCATCAACAGCACCTGCCATTGTTTTGATGTCAATAGTTGAAACTGAATTTAAACTTGAAGTTGCTGCAGACGACTCAAATAATCCTCCATCTGCATTACCAACAATTGAAAAAGTATGAGATGAATGGAAAGTAATTTCTCCACCTAATCTAAAACTATCATTAGTTTGGCTAGCATCCTGAACTTCAACTGATGTTCCAGTTGTATCTTGTTTAAAATTAAGTCCTGTTACTTCCATTAATGTATTTGCATCTGTAACACTTGCAAAATCTAAATCTTCTATGACAATATCTTCACCTTCATCTTGTACTAGAACGATTTGGTTACTATCAGCACTTAAAGTCGCTGTAATACCTGTTACTGAACTGAAAGAATTAAACTGGTCTCTAAGATCTGTTAGATCATTTCCTGTATATGCAGTTGTTAAAGTTACAGTTGCAGAAATTGACTGAGCTGTTGTGTTTTTTCCATAAACTTTCATGGTAACAACGTGATCACCAGCTGAATTTGTCTTCATTCTTAGTCTAGCCTGAGTAGAAGCCGTTGCAGAAACACCTGTTTTGTCAAAAGAATCATTGATTCTGTTAGTCAATGATTTTGCAGTTTCACCAGCCGTTGGTGTTAATTCATTTGATCCTAAAAGACCTGTAATAGTGAATGCATCGGAAGTTGTAACTTTACTAGTTGCTGCTGATTTACTCGCTGCAAGAAAAGCATTTTGTGCTAGGTTTGCTTGACCACTAGTTCCTTCAGTAGTAGCTTGATAGGCACCAATCGAAGTATTTCTCATATTAGCAATAGAAATTACTGCTTTTTCTCTTTCATGAGAACCAATTTGAAAACGTCTGTCTGCAAAAGTTCCGTCTAATACAGCAATTTCATTAAAAGTTGTATCTCTTGTTACACGGTCCATCTCATCAAGTAATTGATCAACTTCAGTTTGTAAATAAACTTTTTGCTCACCATTAATAATATCTGTTGCAGCTTGAATTGCTAATTCTCTTATTCTTTGTAATGCAGCAGAAGCTTCATCTAGCGCTCCTTCAGCAACCTGTGCCATTGATAAAACATCAGATGCATTTCTAATTGACATATCTAATGCACCAATAGTAGCAGACATTCTATCTGCAATAGCAGCACCAGCAGCATCATCGCCTGCATGATTAATTCTTTTACCTGAAGAAATTCTTTCCATTGCGGAAAGCATTTCTCTTTCATTTTTTAGGAGACTTTTTAGCGCGCCTGTTGTCCCCATTGTTGTGTTAATTTTTGTCATAATTTCTCTTTGTATACATAAATTTTTACAAAGAGTAACTGCAAATCCAATGCCAAAAAAAAAGGGAAATGTGAGTTACTCACATTTCCCTTAAAACATACTATATGTAGTGTTTCCTTATTGTAGTACAGCCAATATAGCAGATTGAGCGTCGTTTGCCTGAGCTGCCATAGATAGTGCTGCCTGATTTAAAATACTATTTTTTGTCAAATCAGCAGTCTCTTTGGCAAAATCAGTATCCATAACACGTGCAGCAGCAGCAGCCATGTTAGCTGATGTGTTAGCAGCAACCGCTTGGAATGCTTTCAAAGAAACAAGATCCGCAGCTACGTTACCTAACGCCGCAGCAACTTCTTGCAAACCAACATCAGCTTGAGATTCGAAGCCTGTTGCGTCAGCATCATCAACGGCGGTAATATCTTTGTTGGGACCAGCACTATGTGTAGTACTTGCGTCGTTTACACCAATTGCAAAGTTGCCTGTTTCCAGAAGTTTACCATTAAATTTGGTCTGTGCTAACAATGTATCAACTGTGTCTGTGATCACTATAATCTCAGCATTCGCTGCTGCAATCTGGTTAGCATCACCCAAAGCACTTGTTAATCCATCATCTTGAATACCAAGTTCTCTTCCTCTGGTTAGTAAGTTTGCAACTTCAAGTAGTAAAGATTCACTTTGCTGTAGCATTGAAATACCATCTTCGATATTTCTTACAGCTTGCGAAAAACTCTTACTTTTAGCTACAAGAACCGTTCCGACGGAATGACCAGCAGCATCACCACCATACATTGCCCTTACGCCGGTTGATAAACGAGCAATACTCTCATTCATTCCGTGTCTGGCTTTGTCAGCAGCAGCGGATGCTAGAGCTCCACCAACGGCTATATTTGAAACAGAAGGCATATTTATTCTCCTAAATTATGTTATTGTATAACGGTTAATATTGATTGTTGCGCATCATTAGCTTGAGCTACCATCGCCATCGCAGATTGGTTTAAGATTGCAGCTTTTGTCAATGCAGCAGTTTCAAGAGCGTAATCAGTATCCTGAATTCTTGCAGCAGCAGCATTTAAATTTGCAGCTGAGTTAGCAGCAACAGCTTGAGCACCCTTTAAGCCAGCCATACCGGCAGCAACATTACCAAGTGCTTTCGCAATGTGACCAATAACTGTGTCAGCAGAAGCATCAGCTCCGTTAGCACCAGTTATAGTATTTAGAACACCAATAGTTTGGTTTACACCTATGGTTAACGTACTACTAGCATCATTAATACCGATTTGAAATTTATGACTCGCACCAACAAGGAAGACTCCATTAAATTTCATATTTGTTTGGATCGCATCCATTGTATCACCAATCGCTGCAGCTTCATTATTCAAAGCTACTTGATCAAATGATGTCATAAGAGCGACATTATTGTACTGCGTTCCAAGTTCTCTCAATCTAGTTGCTAGTGCAGCCATTTCCAAGAGGACACTTTCAGCAGCTTGAAGGTAAGAAATACCGTCTTCAAGATTTCTTGAAGCAACAGCAAAACTTTTACCCTTGGCACCAATCATGTTTGCAATTGATTGACCAGCAGCATCACCACCATACATGGATCTAATACCAGTTGACAATCTTGCAATTGATTCGTTCATTTGATGACGAGCCTTAGAGGCAGCGGCACCAGCCATTGCAGCACCAACGGCTAAATTCGAGACTGAAGGCATATTAGTTTCTCCTTAAAAGTTATCATTAACTATTTCCATTTACAGTTTTTTCCAAAAACCATGTTAAGTTAAACGACAAACAAAAAATTTGTTTAGTACATCTTGAAGATTTTTAAACTTTTGTGCTATAACGAGAATTCAATGTTTTATTTTAACAAAATAGCAAGAGTTTAATGAGCGAAAAACTTTATTGTCCTCACTTTTTGTATGATTTAGCTGTTGGATGTGTTATGTACGATTTTTTAACCAAGCAATATTCCTTGGAAATGGTTGGGAAGAAATATGCTGAGGGTCTTTCAGAGGAATATATTGAAATACCAACTGAGGAGTTAACAAAGCCTGCTGAGGAATCTATTCGATTTATGGCGGAATTAAAAGGAGCTCAGTTTGAAGCACATGAACGAGTTAATCATTTTATATATTACATTCTTAAACATGATGGTATAAAAGGACCAAGAAAGCTTAAAGGTCTGTTTGGAAGTGCTTTTGACGGTACAAAAGAAAAAAAGTTTAGTGAAGATAAGTTTTTTAAGGAATTTAAAGCTTATTGCTTTGCTCTAAGAGCAGGTTCAATTCCAAAAGCACCCTCTGGATGGAGCTTAAAAAATGAAAAAGGTCTTGAATTTTTTGAACCTCTCATAAAAAAAGATTTTGGAATTGAGGATCTTCTTTAACCAATATGGTCAAAAAGATTTAACTGAGAAATTCTTACAAATGCTTTTTGGGTTGCTTCTTGACTTGTTAATTGTGATTGTAGTTGTGTAACGAGTTCAGCTAAATCTGCATCTGCTAATTCACTTATATCTTTGTTAATTAACTGTTGACGTTCCCTCATAATATCAGTTTGTCTTTGTGCTGAATTTAATCTAGCTCCTACTTTTGCTCTTTGATTAGCTAAATGATTTTGAATAGTAACCATTTCGTCTAGTCGACTTGCAATTGTTTGATCAAAGTCATAAAGGGTTTGAGAGTTTCCAAGACTGTTACCAGATGCATCTACTGGTTGAAAAGTAAAAAAAGACGTTGGTTGTTCTTGTGCTTTTGTAATACCAGGAATTTTAACATTACTCATTGTTATGTCTTGACTAAATGTATTAGTAAGTTTGAGAGTTGTATTTGAATCCTCAAGTGTTGCTGTAATATCTAGATCAGCAGCGTTAATTGCTGTACGTAAATCCGATAAATCGGCACCAGTTATATCAATTGAGAAGTCTGCAGATTTGCTTCCAGAAGTAATTGTGAAACTATATGTTCCAGGATCTTCATTTGTAAGATTTATTTTTGCTATACCTGGCGCTTTTGCTGCTTCAACTCCAGAGGAGGCCGTTCGAATAGATCTACTTATGTTATCAACTGCTTCAAATAAATCTGTTGAAACACCGTCACTTGTAACAATATCTCTAAAAACAGTACCACCATCAATAGTTGATTCTAACATTCTACTTTCTGAAACTGCTAAACTAATTACACCTCTATCTCCTTCATAGGTTACAGTGCCTGTAGAATCCATTACAAATGGTGTTGTTTTAGTTTTAAATCCAGAAAATAAATGTGCTCCAGTACTATCTGTCGTATTTGCAAGAGAAAGTAATTCCTTTTTTAATTCATCAAACTCTAATGCAATAGACTCTCTATCACTAGGTGCAAGAACATCATTTGCTGCCTGAATAGCTAATTCGTTACACCTAATAAAAACATTTTTTGCTGCTTCCAGAGTATCATCCATCATCTGAAGTCTACTCAAAGAAAGTTCTGCATTATTAATATATTGCCCTACCTTACTGTTTATATCTTTTAACCCAGATAATTCAACAGCACCAACGGGGTCATCTGATGCAAAAACTATATTTTTTCCAGATGCAATTTTAGATTGAACAGATTGAATATTCTCCATTTGTTTTGAGAGAAGATTCAATTGCTGTTCATTAAATAATTTGCTACTTATTTTCATAACATTAACTAAATCTCAACTGCAAAGATTATGCCGTAATGCATTTTTTCATGATCTTATGACTTGAATTAGAGAATCAAATAATTCTCTTGCTGTTTGAATGATTCTCGCATTTGCTGAGTAAGATTGTTGAAATTGAATTAGAGCTGCTGCTTCTTCATCCATTTCAACTCCAGATCTTTCATCTTCAAGAGCTTTTGCCTCATCTCTACTAGCTTCATTATTACTGGCATTCATTTCAGCAGACCTTACTGTTGATCCAATTTCTGTTAAGGTGGTATTAAAAATATCTTGAAAACTTCCTGAATTAAGTCCATTTACATCTGATTCTTGAAGAGCTATCATCTGTAAAATATTCCTATTATCACCAACACCTTCATTGTTATTCTGAATATGAAAGATATCTTTGACCTTTGTTTCTCCTGTAATTTCAAAGGATCTATCGATTGCACTAAATTTCCCATCAGTAGGAATAAGGCGTGTTGCAATTGAATGTAAGGTATCTGCTTCAAATATTTCAACCTGACTCGAATTGGTTGAGTCTATTACAAATCTGAATTCAGAGTTATCAATGACAGGTATTTTCTCACCATAACTCGCAGCTATTTTGTTAGCACCTGAACCAGTTGATAAAATAATTAGATCTTCAGGAGGTAAATTATTTATTGTCAAATTATTACCTACCAACGAACTCATATTATTAGCTGATACACTTATTGCCTTACTATTAGTTTGATCGGTAGAAATTGATGTAATTTTTATCTCATCATTTAAAACATTGACTCTGGTTAGGTTTGTTTTAAAACCAAAATTTTCTGCAGCTGTTCCATCACTTGCAGTGATTGTATCAACAATTAGACTATTTTTATCTGCCTCTTTTATAATGGAAATTTGAGCATTTGTATCACTGACTTGATTTATTTCTGCGGATATACCAATAGTTGTTGCAGGTGCTGATAAATTGTCACTAATGTAAGCCTGAGCATAAACGGTAGCGAATGTATCAGATGCATGTCCATTACCACCTCCAAAACTTAATAGGGTAGGGGTATCAGCTGTTGCATTTTCAAAAGTTGATGCTAGGCTAAATGTATTAGCATCTACAACTTTTGCAAAATAAGAAGTTCCACCTGATAGACCGGACATCGCAGTTCCAGCTGCTGTATAAAGAATTTTATCTCCAGTTTTAAATCCATGACCTGCTGATGTAAGTGTAGTTGAAGAACCACCGACTGTTGATGTATTTATCGTTTTAGAATTAGCTCTAACAAATACTCCAATTGGATTTGCATACTCATTAAGTTGAAGATGAAAATGGGTGGAATCACTAGCTGCAGGAGTTGTGATTGAAGAACCAGTTATTGTTGTTTCAATGTTGGAATCAAGCATTCCAAAAGCTGTAGCATTAGTATCATTTACACTATCAGTTGCAAATGAAAATTGTGATGCTGAAATTGTTTTACCTGCTGAAAGATAAAGTCTTTTTCCTGGGTCAAAAGTGTCCAATGCGTTACCTCCTGTCTGCCCAGCAATAGTAATAGTAGAAGGAGAAGCATTTGTTGCTAATGCTAATGTTTGCGCTAATTTAAAGTTGTGATCATCAGTTTTAACTACAAAATATGTCTCTCCATCCGTAAGACCAGTAATTGGACTTGCAAACGTATCTTCAACACTTCCTCCAGAACCCCCTGTAATTGTTATAGCTGTTCCTCCTGACGCATTTGAGCTCGTGGTAGCTAATTTAAATGTATCTGCGTCGACTCTAATTGCAAAGTAAGTAGTTCCATCTGTTAGGCCATTTATAGGAAGATTACCACCAGCTTTATAGACAATAGGATCTCCAGTTGTAAACCCATGACTTTCAGCTGTAATACTTACAGTTGAAGTAAAATTTGTTGTATCCACTTTGACTTTTTCAGCAGCATTATAGATAATTGCATCACCAGTTTCTAATCCGTGTTCAGTACTAGTTATTGTTGAGGTACTATTAAACCCAGTAGTATTTATTGTTATTTCATTTGGATCTTCAAAATATGCATCAACCATATCTGTTTCTCCCCCAGATATTCTTGCCTCGCCATTTTTCATAGTTATAGTATATGTTAAACCGTCATGATTAATTTGAAAACTCGAATCGTCAGCTGGTAAACTACTAATAGAATTCCCTCTAATTTCTACTGAAGGGCTTGAAGATCTTAACCCATCAGCGAGTGATTTAGCTACCGAGTTAGCAGAGACACTTTCAAGTTTAGATGCATCAAATGAAGTTGTAAATTGTGTTCCTGTTCCAGTTTGAGGAAGTGTTAACCCATAAGATAAAACTGAACTTGATGCATCAATTCCACTTGGATGAGAACCGGATATATCACCTTCTAGAGTGACAGGTTTTATAGTTTTTGTTTCACCAGTTGTTGAAGAACTAATTTTAAAAAAACCATCTTTAAAAGCATTTGCTGAACTTGAGATATTTGTTGAGCCACCATCGTTTGATGTTGTAATTGTTCCAGATGATTCAATTTGTAATTCTCCACCAAATCGAGCAGCTTTATTTGTTGATCCCATATTTGTTAATGTTGCTGCTGATGAAAAGTCTGATTTTAAGAGCGATAATGTCAAATTAGCCGGTGCCGTAAATGAAGTCAATTCTATATCATCACCCTCTGTATTTTCCATAATTACATGATTTTTATCATTAGAAAGATATGCTGTTACTCCAGTCCTGCCAGAAAAGTTATTTATAGCGGTTGCTAAGTTAGTTAAATCATCTGAAAGCACTGAAGCGCTTATTGATACAGTACTATTTGTTCCAGCTTTACTTTTTAAAGAAAAAGAAATTGTACCATTTGAACTTGGTGCAGGAATTTTTACTCTCGTCAGTGCAGTAGCTTCAACACCTAAATTATTTGCTTGAGTATTAATAAGTCCTGCTACATATCCCGCTGATGATTCAACTGGCACACTTATATTAACCGAACTTGAACTACTTCCAGATGTAACTTTTAATGTATAAGCTGATGTTACGTTGCTAGCTGGCAATGTGCTGGCATGCTGTTGAGCACTAAAACTATTACTACCATTTGCCATCAAACTAACTGTATGATTACCTGCTGTTGTTGAGCGTTCTATTTCAATTCCTCTATATTGTTCTGAACCTGTACCATTTAGATAGTCTGCTCTATACTCAGCTGAAATATTAAAACCATTTTCTTTTGTAAGGTATTTAGCAATTTCTGATGTAGAAAGAGTTGTTCCAGATAAATGTCTTCCCTCTCTTGTAAAAATTTGAATATCACTTGCAGCAGTAACTGTAGGATTATTAATTACTCCATTAAGAGTAGTTCCTGTAGATAGTGTTGCTGAATTGAAAGTTAGATTATTACTTGCAATTGTTAAAGATGAATCACCGCCAGATGCGAATAATCCTTTCGTTCTAAAATTGTGTGAGCTTCCATTTACATCCAAACCATTATTAAGAGTCTGGGCTACTTCTTGAATTGAGGATAGTCCAGTTAGATCAACTGAAACCGTACTTGAATCAGATAGGGTCAATGTCATATTTGTCAAACTACTTATATCTGAAGAAGACAAACCAAATTTTGCAGTTGGTTGGGCTTTGTACGAACTTAAATTTACACTACTCGTTCCTTCCTGAATGATTGCAACGCCTCCATCAGAAGAAAATTGAGTTGAAGTAACTGGGTGAAGACTGTTAGAAAAGACACTTTCAATATTTTCTAAAGTTGTATCATCTACTGAAGCTATTAAAGGTATTTCTTGAAGTTGTGCACTGCCCAAATTTTGTGTATCAGAGCTAATTAGTATTTTGGCAGCAGCAGCAATATCTTGAGGTCTAGTAAAAAGATATTGAATTCCTTTTGATTCATTTACTGGTTTTAAATTGAATTCGTCTCCATCCATAGCAGAGCCAAATATTGAAACTTTAAATCCAGGACCTTCAATTTGAGAAGTGTTAGAAACAATTGGTGAATCTAATGATGAAGAATTTAATGTCCATGAATTATTTGAACTACTATATTGCAGACTATAATTATCTCTTTTAAGTATTTCTGGATCATCAACAATTATTTCAGCTCCAACTGTTGTTCTATTTGTAGGGTTTGCAATGGCTTCAAGACTTGTTACCGAAAACATTTTTTTGCCAATATTACCTTCAAGATTAAGCCCATTTTTATTAATTTGATTAAAATTCTTAGCAACAATTATTGCTAAGTTATCAATTTCATTTTGAGTATCGCCGACAAGCGCATAAGCATCTGCTAAACCACTTATTATTCCACCTTGTATTTGATTTGTTGCAACTTTTCCTAGACCAACAACGGGTTGTAATCTTTCACCCTGTTCTAAAACATCAATTTTACTAATCTTATCTTTTTCGAGAATTATTGGTCCAGATCCTGTATTACCCAATCTTATTAGAGCATCACCTCTTGATCCGTAATTTACAGTTATTTGAGATATTTCAGATAATTGATCAATTAACAGGTCTCTCTGATCAAGTTTTGCATTTGAAGTTTGAGAGGTTAATCCAGAAGTTAATAAATCTTCATTTATACTTGAAAGTTGTGTTAACAATAAATTTACTGAAGTTACTGCATTATTTGCTTGGCTTTTCAGTCTACCTTTCAAGTTATCTATTCTATCAGAATAAAGATTGAATTGACCAGCCATATCTTTACCTTGTTCATTTGCAACTATCCTTGGAGCCTGATCATCTGGCGCAGCAGCTACTTCCTGTAAAGCATTAAAAAAATTTGATATTGAAGAACTTAAATTTGAATCGCCTGGTAACAAAAGATTTTCCAGATCTCTTACTTCCTGTAAAAAAGTATCAGACTTTTGAAATAATGCGCTTGCTTGTCTTGATTTATCTAGTAAAAATTCGTCAAACGAACGTCTGATTTGTTCAACTCTTACACCTAAACCTGTTTGATCAGATATTTCAGTTACGCCACCACCAGCACCAGAAACTTCTGCTAATGAGGCATCTCTTTTTTTATACCCTTTGGTGTTTACATTTGCTATATTTTGTCCAGTAACAGCAAGTGACTGCCTGTAAGCTTGTAATCCACTTTTTCCGATGTCAAATAAACTTGGCATTAATCTTCCGTTCCTTTTACATAATTGCCAAACTGTCTAACAAGTGATTCAGCAATTCCAAAATTATGATTTTTAGCAAGTGATTTTGAATACTCCTGATCTAAAAGAGTTTGATAAGTATCCTGAGCATCATTGTGGAATATTGATTCAGCAAGTTTTGCATTCCTAGCACTTTTTAACATTTGATGGACAAACAAAGATTCAAACTCTTGAGCAACTTGCTCAAGATTCTGTATTCCCGCTAATTTCTTGTTATTATCACCAAGTTCTATCTGTAATTTAAATTTTTCAAGATGATTTACATTGTCCATTTTGGTTACCTTAAATAATAATTAATTCAGCCCTTAACGAACCTGCCTCTCTAAGTGCTTCCAGTATAGCAACCATATCCGTTGCTGTAGTTCCAGTTTCATTTAATGCATCCACAAGTGTTTGTAATTCAATACCTGGATCAAAGACAAACGCTCTTGCAGGTTGTTGATCAACTTCTATTTCTGTATCTGCTGCAGTAGCTGCAGCAGTACCAGCTACTGTAGCTGATGTACCTACAACTGTTCCAGTTCCTTCTGAAAGCAGTTTTGTATCTTCCTTTATTTTTACTGAAAGAGAACCATGAGCAACTGCTGCTGGAGAAATTCTTACATCTCCACCGATTACCACTGTGCCTGTTCTAGAATTTACAACAACTTTTGCTTTAGGACGAACTGGTTCAAAAGCAATATTTTCTAACAAACCAATAAAAGAAACTTTTTGTGATGGATCAGATGGTGTTCTTACTTTAATTGAAGTTGAATCTAAGGGTGTAGCAACTTCTGGTCCAAACGTTTCATTAATTGTTTCAGCAACTTTATTTGCTTGTGAAAAATCGGATTGATGAAGATTAAGAACAACATTACCCTTTTCAAGAAAATTTGATTCAACCAATTTTTCAACCGTTGCTCCTCCAGGAATTCTTCCTACTGTTGGTGTACCTTGAATTGTACTTGAACCGTCTGCTCCTTCAACTCCTAATCCGCCCACTACCAAATTTCCTTGAGCAATTGCATAAACATCTCCATCAGCACCTTTTAAAGCTGTCATCAATAAGGTTCCACCCTTTAACGATTTTGCCTTTCCTATAGTTGAAACTGTGACATCTATTGTTTGCCCAGGTTTTGAAAATGGGGGTAGAGTAGCTGTTACCATAACTGTCGCCGAATTACTGCCGTCTATATCAGCAGTATTTGCAATTACACCAAACTGAGAAATCATTGCTGCGATACTTTGTTTTGTTAAGTTGACACTTCCATCACCTGTTTTAGCGAGTCCTATTACCAATCCATAACCTACAAGTTGATTTGTTCTTATTCCAGCTATTGTGACTAAATCCTTAATTCTGTCAGCAGACAACTCTTTAGCTGAAAAAATTAGTAATACAAGGTATATAAAAATTTTAAGTTTATTTTTCATTTTAAAATGGCGAAATATAAGCAAAATATCTTCCCAACCAACCCCTGGTTACACTATCATTCATATCTCCAGTTCCTGTATAGGATATTTGTGCATCTGCAACTTTTGTTGAAGATACAGTGTTTGACGATGAAATGTCTTCAGGTCTAATAACTCCAGCAACTCTAATAAACTCTGTACCACTGTTATAAGATAGTTTTCTTTCACCTTTAACTTCTAAATTACCATTAGGAAACACTCTCACCACAGTTACTGATATTGTTCCAGTTAAAGTATTCGCTTGTGCAGCTGTACCACTTCCAGTAAAACTTTGCGTTGTTCCTGCCTGTAGTCTATCTTCTTTGACACCTCCAGGAAATAAAAATTTACCAATTAGTGAACTTGGGCCAAAAAGAGCTTCAGGAAGATCAAAAACATAAGAGTCGCTCTTAGAAAGTGTTTCAGATCCTGAATTTGCAGCTGACATAGATTCTTCTAATGTTATAGTAATTATGTCGCCAACATTATTAGCTCTTCTGTCTGAAGCAAACAAGCCGCCGCCGCCGTCATATACAGTCCCATCTTTCGATTCCTTTCTTTCAATATTAGTATATTCAGGCTGAATACTTTTGAAGTCTTCACCTATTTTATGTTCCATATATGTTGAACAACTGAACAAAAAGAATAATGATAAAGAAAATATATATTTCATTTACCTAACTCCTAAAGATTATTACTTACAAATCTAAGCATTTCATCTACTGATGTAATTGCTTTCGAATTTACTTCATACGCTCTTTGTGTTTCAATCATATCTACAAGTTCTTGAATAACATTTACATTTGAACTCTCAAGTGAGCCCTGAATAAGTTTTCCAAATCCAGCATTGAATGGATTTTCTAATACTGGTGGACCGCTTGCTGTAGTTTCAATATAAAAATTTTCACCAATAGGTTGAAGACCAGTTCTATTCTGAAAATCAGCTAGTTGGAGCTGTCCGACTTCCTGTGCATCAACCTGTTCAGGAATTTGAACGGATACAATTCCATCGGATGAAACATTTATTTTTGTTGCTTCAGCTGGAATCACTATCTCTGGCTGGAGTATAAATCCACTATTTGTAGTCAATGTACCTTCATTATTTCTTGCGAATGCTCCATTTCGAGTATAAACAATTTGTCCGTCAGGTAAAAGCACTTGAAAAAAACCACCTCCATCTATTGCAAGATCTAAAGCATTATCTGTTGAGACGATGCTACCCTGTGAATGCAACTTGTTTGAGTTCACAATATTTACGCCAGTGCCAACAGAAAAACCAGATGTAAGTTCAGTGTCAACGGATGTTTGGGCACCACTGCTTCGGATAACCTGATAAAGAAGTGATTCAAAATTTGCTCTATCTCTTTTGAAGCCATTAGTATTTACATTGGCTAAGTTATTGGAAATAATTTGCATCCTGACTTGTTGTGCATTTAACCCAGTTTTTGCTACGTGCATTGCGTTTGTACTCATTTATAGACCTTTTTTTTAATTGTTTTTACAGTCAATCAGTGCAAACATTGTGCCACCATTTCTTTATATTTATTAAAAATCAACGTATAAAATCCATAACTTGTATTGTTATTAATCAAAGACTAGACTGTTAAAGTGAAACTCTCATTCATTTTCTTTATTTTCTTTAGTTTAATAATAAGTTTAAATTTTCCTTCAGTTTTTTTGTCCTTAAAGAATTCTATCCCTTTTTTGTTAGGACTTGTAATGTTAGGCATGGGTATGACAATAGATTTTTCAGATTTAAAAAGAATTATATTTCGTCCCAAAGCAATAATTTTAGGGGTCTTTTTGCAATTTTCTATAATGCCGTTATTAGCATTTATTCTTGCAGGTTTGTTTAATTTACAAGAGCAATTTATTTTAGGATTTATTATTTTAGGTAGTTGTCCTGGTGGTACAGCTTCAAATATTATTGCTTATTTAATGGATGCTGATGTAGCTTTATCTGTATCTTTGACAATATTATCTACAATTCTTGCATGTGTGCTAACTCCATTAATGATTTATTTTTATGGCAAAACTTACGTTGATGTTGACGTACAAGGTCTCATCAAAAGTACATTTTGGATAGTTATTTTTCCAATCATTGATGGAATAATTTTAAGAAAAATTTTAAAGAAAAAAATTAATAAAATATTAAAAATCTTACCTCGTATTGCTGAATTAATAGTAGCAACAATTATCGGAATTATTGTTTCTTTAAACATTGAAAATTTAAACCTAGTAGATTTTAATTTCTTATTAGTAATTATACTTCACAATTTAATTGGGTTTATTGTTGCTTTTTTAATTGCTAGGAAAATTTCTTTAAACTTAAAACAACAAAAAACTGTTGCAATTGAAGTTGCTATGCAAAATTCAGGTTTAGGTGTTACATTATCAATGTTACATTTTAATAAATTAGTAGCTTTACCCTCTGCTATATTTAGTCTGTGGCATAATATTTCAGCAATAATTTTAATTAATTTTTGGGGTGACAAAAAAAAGTAATTTAGGGTAATCTAAAATTTTAAAGGAGTGAAAATGGAAATAAGTGCAAAAAATCAAATTAAAGGTAAAGTAAAAACTGTTATTCATGGACAAAGCTATTCACAAATTGCTATCGAGCAAACGGATGCTGACGGTATGGAGACTGGAAGTTTTATTCATGCTGCTATTCCCGTTGATATTGCAAAAAAAATGAAATTAGAAAATAACACTAAAGTTATAGCAATTTTTCCTGCCGCAACTGTTATTATTGCAAAAGAAAATTAAAATATAATTAATTTTATTTAAAAAATTGATAGTTCGTTTTTTTGTCAGACTTTAGTGAAATATTAACAAATTCCATAAGGCTTATTTTTAGTTTTAATACTGAACTATCTGATATAGTATTTCTTTCCCTTAAGGTTTCATTATCAGCATTACTAATTTCATGTTTGATTGGATTACCAATAGCAGCATATTCTAGTGTAAAGGCTTTTTTCGGGAAAAAATTTTTTATCTTATTAGTAAATTCTTTAATGGGATTGCCACCAGTCTTTGTTGGGCTGGTTCTTTACATTGTTTTCTCAAAATCAGGACCGCTTGGTTTTTTTGAAATATTGTACACGCCAACTGTTATGGTTTTAGCTCAAATAATTTTAATTCTCCCGATCATAATTTCCATAAGTTTTGAAACTCTTGAGTCAATTTATTTTGAATATGAAGAAATGTTAAAATCACTTAGAGTTAACTTTAGAGACTCAATTTTAATAATCTTATGGGATGCGAGATATTGTTTACTTACAACTGTTTTAGCAGGTTTGGGCAGAGCTATGTCAGAAGTTGGTGCAATAATAATTGTTGGGGGTAATATAGCATATTATACTCGAGTAATGACAACTACCATTGCCTTAGAAACCTCAAAAGGCAACCTTGAACTAGCATTAGCTTTGGGTACCATATTAATTTTAATTTCAATTTCACTTAACTTTATTGTTTTTATGGTAAAACATTTTACAAAAAATCTTTCATATGATTGATGACTTATACAAGCCTTTTGACAATCAAAATAGTAATCCAGTTGAAATTACAGCGAACAATATTTCATTTAGATATGGCAAAAAAGTAATAATTGACAGATTAAGCTTTAAGACAACAGAAAATAAAATTTCTTTTTTAATGGGTCCAAATGGTGCTGGAAAAACTTTATGTCTTAAAATTTTATCTGGAATTCTAAAACCAGATAAAGGAAAAGTTATATTTAATAAAAGAGTTAGAATTGGTTATGTTCCACAAAAAGTTATTTTTTTAAGAAGAAGTATTTATGAAAATTTGGCATTCACAATGAAAGTATTTAAATTTCAGAAAAATGAAATAAAAAAAAGAATTTCAAACATTATCAAATTAACTGACTTTGAAAATAAGTTGAGTATGTCAGCAAGAAAACTATCCATCGGGAAACAACAGCTTTTAGCAATAATACGATCTTTGGTAATAAAACCAAATCTACTTCTTCTAGATGAACCATGCAGTAATTTAGATCCCCATTATACCTCTATAATTGAGGCAATAATAAAAAAAGCAAGTAGACAAGGAGTTAAGGTATTATTTGTTACCCATGATTTACTTCAAACAAAGCGACTTGCCGATGAAATTATTTTCTTAAACAAAGGGAGGGTAGCCGATCATTCAGAAAAAGGGATTTTTTTTAAGAACCCAAAGTCTAAATCTGTGAGAAACTATATAAGTGGAAAGTTACTTAAGTAATGACTAAATATATCTGCATTATGAAAAAAATTATTTTTCTTAAATTCTGCTTCTTTTTCTTTTCTCTTACTGCGCAGGAATTTATTACGATTCAATCTACTACATCTATAAGAGACTCAGGCTTTTATAATTATATTCAGGATAAATATCAAGAAGAAAGCTCTACAAAATTGAAGGTTGTTGCAGTAGGTACTGGTCAAGCAATTGAAAACGCAAAAAAATGTGATGCAGATTTATTGTTTGTTCATCATGAACCATCTGAAATAAAATTTGTTAAAAATGGTTATGGACTTTATAGAAATGTTATAATGCATAATGATTTCATTCTTGTGGGGCCTAAAAATGATCCGGCTGGAATAAAAATAAAAAAAAATATCAAAGAAGCTTTAAAAATTATTTATAATTCAAAACATTCATTTGTATCAAGAGGAGATAAAAGCGGAACACATTTGAAAGAACAAGAACTTTGGGCATTAGTTGGAATAAAAATCGAAAGAAAAAAATCTGATTGGTATTTTGAGTCAGGTTCTGGAATGGGGTCTTCCTTAAATTTAGCAGTGAATATAGGGGCATATATACTTTCAGATAGATCAACTTGGATTTCATTTGGTAATAAAAAGAACCATACGATAATTGTAGAGAATGAGCCCTTGCTAGTAAATAATTATGGAATTATCCCAATCAATCCAAAAAATTGTCCAACAACAAAATCTTTAGAGGCGGAAAAATTTATATATTGGTTAAAGTCTAAAGAAGGTAAAAGTTTAATTAATAATTTTAGAGTAAACGGCCAACAGGTATTTTTTTCTTCTCAGGATGTAAACTAAATAACCGGTAATTTGTAATCAAATTTATTAATTTTTATTTTTTTTATTTCTCATATTTCTAGTTGACATTCTATATAGGAAAGCAAGGAATAAAATACTTACTACATAAAAAATTATGAATCCAAGTGGATTATTTAACATAGACTCATGTATCTGTTGTTCAGCACACATAAACTCGCTAAATGTTTTTTCATTAGATTCGTCACAATATTTAGAAATTGAAGATTTGTTTTCAGCTTGATCTTGAGCTTTTATATTTTTTACATAAGTAAAAAAAAGAAAAGTCAAAAAAAAAGGAATTTTATACTTCAATCTTTCCATGAATCTTTTCTTTAACACCAAGTTCACTACTATTTAATTCTACAGAAATTTCAAATGACTTTGGTGAACTAAACTTTTTTTCTGCAAATTGCTTTCTTATTTCTGTTTCAACAATTCTTTGAGAGTTTATTCCAACTTGTTTAAGAAATTTTCTTAAAGAAAGATTTAACTTTTCTTCATCCATAAAATATTAATACCATACTATTCTTTAAAAAAAAACTAAATGGTTTATAAATATGGGTAATTTAATACCAAGTTCGTCATTTATATTACATGGTTCACAATTATGAGATTGTACTGAAACTGGAATGGCTTCATTAGCATTTAATTTAAGATAATAAATAAAGTTTGTTCCTCTAAATTTTCTGTCACAAATTTTAAGCTTGAGCTTACTTGTGTTATCATGAGTTATATCTTCAGGTTGAATGAGAAGTTTTACTGTTGAATTTATTTTAGGAGCGGTTATAAAATTTCCCTTGATTTTACCAAGTTTTTCATGAAAGACAGTTTCCTTATCTAATACTTTAACTTTGATGAGAGAACCTCTACTAATAAATTGCATTACTTCTTTTGAATTGGGGTAATGGTGAATGTTATATGGTGTGTCAAATTGAACTATTGAGTTTTTAATTAAAACACCGCATTTGTCACTCATGTAAAAAGCTTCATTTATATCATGAGTGACAATTATAGTTGGTATATTGTTATCTTTAAGCACCCTTTTTAAGTTTGTTTGAAGTTCCTCTCTCTGATCTTGATCAATATTTGAAAAAGGTTCATCCAGTAAAAGTAGATCAGGATTAGAAATTAATGCCCTCAAAATTTGTGCTCGTTGTATTTCTCCTGAGCTAATTTCATGAGGATATTTTGAAACTATTTCAGAAAGATTAAAAAGATTGATCAAGTTATTTTTAGTTAATTTAAGAGGTTTTTTTTTTCTTGAAAAACCAATATCAATATTTTCTAGTACAGTTTTATTTGGAAATAAACAATTTTCTTGGAATGAAAGAGCCATATTTCTTTTTTCTGGTTCAATACTGTTTATTTTTGTTGAATATAAACTTCCATTCATAACTATTTCACCACTACTAATTTTTTCAAGACCTGCAATACACCTAATTAAAGTTGTTTTTCCGACACCCGAAGGACCTAAAAAAGAAATAATTTCTCCTTTATTTCTTATAGAAAAAGATAATTTATCAAGTATCACTGAGCTGTTAATTTCACATGATAAATCTTTAACAATTAAAAAATCATTCATGCTATGATTGTACTAAAAAAATTTATTTATCTGAATCAGAAAATTTAAAAGTAAAAATAATAAAAATTGTAGCCCAAACTATAATAGATAATGAAGGAACCGCAGTAGCTTCTAATAAATCTTGTGATGCAAAAGAATACGCTTTAGTAGCAAAAGTTTCAAAATTAAATGGTCTCATTACTAATGTAATTGGAAGTTCCTTAATAATTTCAATTACAAGTAATATTGAAATAAGAAGTGTGGGTTTTTTAAAGTAAGGTAAATGAATAAGTCGAAAAGTTTTAAATTTTGAGAAACCTAACAAATAAGAACTTTCGTCAACTTTCTTATCTATTTTTAAATAATTAGATTGAATTCCAAGAAAAGAAACTGAATAAAATCTCAAAAAATACCCTAAAACTAATCCTGTAATAGAACCTATAAAAGCATTTCTTAGGTTTACGTTAAAATAATCACTAGTAAATGATAAAAAACTCATTAGTGCTATTGAAATTATTAAACCTGGCACTGCATACCCAATTATAGAAAGGCTTGATACTGAATTTAAAAAATTGGAGTTCAGAATTCTTAATGCATAATTAACAAAAAATGATACTAAAATTATTAATGTTAATGAGAGAAAGATTAATTTTAGAAGATTTAAATTAAGCTCAAAAAAATTGTAAATAAAAAAATACTCAGGGAATTTAAAAGACCAATACAGCATCTGTAGAAATGGAAAAATGAAACTTAAAAAAAATAATAAAAAACAAAAACTAAATGCAAAAAAAGATGCCCACCCATGAAGATTAATATTCTTTTTTAAATTTTTATTGCTAAGCTTTCTATCATAATAAGAAGATTTTTTTCTTGAAAACTTTTCAGTGGTAAAAAAAATTAAAATTATAATTAATAAGAACGCTGATAATAAATTTGCTGTAGTTGTATCATCAAATCCCATCCATGAGTCATAGATAGCTGTCGTAAACGTTGGTATGTTAAAAAAATATACTGTACCAAAATCCGACAAAGTTTCCATTGCAACAAGTGACAAGCCCGTTATGATAGCTGGTCTTGAAAGTGGAATTAAGACTTTGAGAAAGAAACTTCCTGTTGATAAACCAAATATTCTGCTTGTTTCTATTATCTCAGATGATTGGTTAGTAAAAGTTGATCTCGAAAAAATATAAACATATACATATAGAGAAAAGGACAATGAAATTATTGCTCCAACCATGCCATTAAATTTTGGAATGTATGTGTTAACTGATTCACTGTTGTGGAAAAAAGAAACAATTGAATATGCCGTTCCGTAGTTTTCAAAAAAAGCAGTAAATGCATAACCATAAATATAAGAAGGAACTGCAAAGGACAAAATTAAGGCCCATTTAAAAAATCTACAACCAGGAAATTCATAAAAACTTACTAAGAAAGCTGAAAAGGTTCCTAATAAAAAAGTAATAGATACAACACTTACAACAAGAATGATTGTATTGAATAAATATAATTCAAATAATCTATCTTTAATTATGAAAAAATATTCTGTTACTTCTCCAAATAAACTAATGAAAATTGATAAAAAAGGAGATAGGATCAATAAACTTAAAACAAATACCAAAAAGTATAATGCATTAAATTTTTTTAAATAAAATTGTGTTAACAATGTTTCTTACTTCCAACCATTTTCAAGCATTATTTTGTATGCCTTACTTTGCCACTTAAAATAACTACTAATGCTTATTGAGTTATTTTCTTTAAAATTTGTTCCCATTCTACTAACTAGTGGGTGTGGATTAACATTCTTAGAAATAGGATACTCGAAAGTATTGTTTACTATGTGTTTTTGAGCTTTATCTGATAAAAAAAATTCAAGTAATTTTATAGCATTTTTTTTATTTGGCGAATGTTTTAGCAAACCAGCTCCACTTATGTTGATATGAGTTCCTTTAGAATTTTGACCTGGGAAAATTGGACTTACTTTTTTGGCTGCTTTTTTCTGTTCTGTCCCTTTTTTACCTGACATCATTAGTGAGTGATAATACGTATTAGCAACCGCAATCTTTCCCTCTTTAGCTGCAACACCCAAAATTTGTGCCCTATCATTTCCTTGAGGTGATCTAGCCATATTTTTAACTAAACCTCTTACCCACTCTGTTGCTTTTTTTTCTCCGTAAACTTCTATCATGTAAGCAACCAGTGATTGATTATAGATATTATTAGATGCCCTAATAAGAATATCCCCATCCCATTTTTCATCGGCTAAATCTAAGTAATCTATATTTTTAAGATCTTTATTGTTAATATTTGCATTATTGTAGAAGAAAATCCTTGCTCGTTTAGCAATTGAATACCAATAATCAGTCCTCAAATTCTCTGGAATTTTTTTTTTTAATACACTAGAATTAAATTTTTGAAATAGCCCCTTACTTTCAGCACTACCCATTCTTCCTGCATCAGCTAAAATGAGTAAATCACCCTTACATGAACTACCTTCTTCTATGATTCTCTTCTCTAATAATTTTGATTTTCCAGTTATAACGTTAACTTTTATTCCAGTTTTTTTTGTAAAAAAATCATACAGTTTGTAATCTGATTCGTAGTGCCTTGAACTAAACACATTTACTTCTTTAGAAACAAGAAAGTTAGCATTTAAAATTAGAAAACAAAAAGTGTAAATGATTCTTATTATCATATGATGATAATAATCATTATCAATTCGACTTCAAGAAATTTGTAAAAAAAAGGGGCTATTTTAGCCCCTTTAAACTATTTTATTTGTATTAGTTTTGGTTTTTTGTGTTCAGGTAATACTCTTTCTAATTTAATCGAAAGCATACCATTTTCCATATCAGCACTTTTCACAGTAATATCATCTGATAATGTAAATTTTCTCATAAAGTTTCTTTGAGAAATACCTTTATGAACAGTTTCATTTTTTCCATCTGAATTAGTATTTTTTTTAGTTGATTTAACCGTTAATACCCCATCAGATGTTTCAACTTTGATGTCATTTTTACTGAAACCGGCTAGCGCCATTTCAATCACATAAGAATGTTCCTTAGTCTTAATTATATCGTAAGGTGGGTATCCTGTAGATGAGGTATCTAAGTCGAATAGTCTATCGAATAGAGAATCGAAACCTACAGTGAACGGAGCAAGTTGATCGGTGTTAAAGTTAATTAATGAATTTTGCATAATTATTATCTCCTTTATTAAGCAAGATTGTTATTAAATATCAGCCCTATTAGGCACTGATAGTTATAATATAGTGACATAAAGTCATAATGTCAATATGTCTTCAATATTTGTGCCAATTTAAAATTTTCTGTTAAATTATCTGCATTAAATTTTCTTGAATATATACTATAATTTCCAATTACTCTTTTTACATAATTTCTTGTTTCATAAATTGGTATAGATTCAATCCAATTTATATAACTTATTTTTCCTTTTCTAGGATCACCATACCTTTTAAGCCAGATTTTTACTCTTGCTGGTCCAGCATTGTACCCTGCAAGTGCCAGAGGTAGTGAATTGTCAAATCTTTCAAGTAAATTTCTGATATAAGTTGTTCCAAGTAATATGTTATAGTGCGGATTTGTCGTTAATGCTTTTTTGTAATATTTGATTTTTAAAGATTTAGCAACTCTTTTTGCAGTAAAAGGCATAAGTTGCATTAATCCTCTTGCTCCTGCATGACTCCTAGCTGAAATTTTAAATGCACTTTCTTGCAAAATAATAGAATGAATCAAAGAAATATATTTTTTGTTATTTCTAAATTTGTCTGGTATGTAATCCATAATTGTTGGATGCGAAAAAAATGTTGATATTTTTGGTTCTAATTTTGCCAATTTCACAACAAAATTTTTGTCTGAAAATTTAGATGCAAATTCCATAACGAAGTTTTTTTCTTCAATTGTATTACATGATTCAAAAACTTTTTTTAAAAACGGATAAGCTCTTTTTTCTTGATTTGCTTTTTGCAAAATCTTAATAACCTCAAGTAACTGATCAACATTAGTAGGTTTAACTATTTGAATCTTTTTATTTGTAAAACTAAAACTTTCAATATTTTTAACTGACTGACTTCCATAAAAGGACATTTTTAGTGAAGCTGAGGTTGTAAACCATTTTTGTGAGTCTTTTTTATTACTACTAGTTTTATAGATTTCCCCTAACCAAAAAGCAGCATTTGACTTTGTATAGTTAGTTTTTGCATTATTAAAAACATTTTTAAAATGTTCTAATGCCGACTGCTTATTTTTAATAAAGTTAAGAGCAATCCAACCTGCCAACCATTCAGCTTCAATACCAGATTTAGTATTAAGAGGAATTTTATGATTATTAAGTACTTTGTAGGCTAAACTAAAATTTCTTTTGTTAATCTCCCTCCTTATCACAATTCTTGCGTTAACCCACCATCTCCTATAATTTTTAATATTTTCTGGTGGATCAATTAAAAAATCAATTGCTGTAGGTAATTTTGCTTTTCTCCTCCACCTCATTCTTTCATAGATTAGTCCAGCATCGTTAGTTAAATGAGTTGGAACTTTTTTAATCAATTCAGTTACATTTCCCGCTCTATTACTAAGAGCTAGTCTTGCATTCCCTAGAGCTCTGTAATCTCCTTTGATACGTTGCAGAGTTTTTCTTGCAGACCAATTTTTACCATCCCAAAGAAGGCGGTCAAATCTTTTCCAATTATCATTGCTATCCCAATAATTATTATATTTTTTGATAAAATACTTTTGTTGTCTGTGTGTTAAATTTTTCTTAATCCATATGTCTTGTATGACTTTTTTTTTATTTTCTAAAATTCCAATTTTTTCTCTGAACTCCATATAGTCTATTGCACCTTTAACTGTAATAGGACTATTTTCTTTGTACCAATTTACAACTTCAATTGGGTCTGAAGAAGGATTGATCGAAGATTCTATTTTTTTTTTAATCTCATTTACTTTTGGCCAATTTTTATGTTTGTAAAAAAAGTTTTTTAATTTATTAAAACTATGTTTACTTCCTGGTCTAGTAATATCAAGCCATCTCACATAGCTAGAGAAACTTTTATTTTCATACTCGTCTGCTAAAATAATTGCCATACGCCAGTTTTGTTTTTTTATTTCTTTGAAAACTTCCTGATAAATTTTAACTGGCACTTCAGGCTTAGCCATTGGCTTAGGAATATTTTGACCATAAATTCCAAAAGGTACTGATAATAAAAAAACTAAAACCTTGAAAGGATTATTTGAGAAAAACATAAATTCCTATATTATGTTGAGAATAATTAATAGCAATATTTAAGTTAATTAAATTAAATGGTAAAAACAAAATTTAAAGGATCTATTCCTGCTGTCATTACACCTTTTAATGATAATGAAGATATCAACTTTGATCAATTAGAAAGACACATAGATTTTTTAATATCTGGTGGTTCACATGGTTTAGTTTCATGTGGGACAACCGGAGAATCCCCAACACTAAGTCATGATGAACACAAGTCTGTTACCGAAGCTATTCTAAAATTTGCGAATGGTAAAGTGCCAGTCATGTCTGGTTGTGGATCAAACTCAACAAAAGAATCAATTGAACTGGTTCGTCATTCAGAAAAAATTGGTGTTGATGCCATATTGTTAGTTTCGCCGTATTATAATAAACCTACTCAAGAAGGATTGTTTGAACATTTTAATTCAATTTCAAAAGCAACCAGTCTTCCTATATACCTTTATAATATACCAGGAAGGTCAGTTGTTAATATTAATATAGAAACAATGAAGAGACTGTCGGAAATTGAAAATATTGTCGGAGTAAAAGACGCAACTTCTGATTTAAGTTTACCTTTAGAAACTAGAATTGAATGTGGTGATGAATTTGTGTTGTTATCAGGTGAAGATGCAACATTTTTATCTTTTTTAATTAGTGGAGGATCTGGATGTATTTCAGTATCTGCTAATGTAATACCGTCACTATATTCTAAATTGTATAACTTTTGGTCAAAAGGTCAGATATCAGAAGCAATGGAAATAAACAACAAAATTTTTCCCCTTAATAAGGTCTTATTCGAAGAAACAAGTCCTGCTCCAGTAAAATATGCATTGAGTTTAATGGGAAAATGTAATTCGAAACTTCGACTACCTCTTGTAGATGTAAATAAAAGTACAAAAGAAAAAATAAAAAGGGTGCTAAGCTCTTTAAATATAATCTAAAGCAATTTTAAAATTGATGCCTGGCAATCATTCAAAAAATTTTACTATTAATAACAAAAAGGCCAAATATAATTACCAGATTGAACTTGTTTTTGAAGCTGGAATAATACTTGAAGGTAAAGAGGTTAAGTCGCTAAGAGCTGGAAAAGCCTCAATTGATAATGCGTATGCTCTAGAAAAGAAAAATGAAATATGGATGCAAAATTTTTTTATTGAAAATAGTAACGAAAATAATATCGAAAGCAAAAACAATAAATCAGTAAGACCAAGAAAACTATTATTAAAAAAAAAAGAAATAAGTAAGATAAAAACAAAATTAAATAATCAAGGTTATTCTTTTATCCCCATGAAGATTTTTTTTAATAAAAAAGGTATAGCTAAAGTTTCAATAGGTTTATCTAAGGGCAGGAAACTTCAAGATAAAAGAGAATACAAAAAAAAGATGGACTGGAAAAAACAACAAGAAAGATTAGTAAAAAAATAGATTATGGTATTAATAGGCATTGGTTCAAATCTTAATTCAAATAAATTTGGTACACCACTAAATATCTGTAATGAAGCACTTATAGAAATAGAAAAATGTTTTAAAATAAAAAAAAAGTCTTCATGGTATAAATCCGAGCCAATACCTAAATCAGATCAACCATGGTTTATAAATGGTGTAGTTGAAATTGTTTTTGACAGCAAAGATCCGTTAGAATTATTAAAAAAACTTAATCAAATAGAAAAAAGGTTTGGGAGAGTTAGAAAAGAATTAAATGAAGCAAGAATCTTAGATCTTGATATAATAGATTTTAAATCTAAAGTAATAACATGTACTGAATTGACTATTCCACACCCAAGAATGCATAAAAGAAAGTTTGTACTCCTACCAATTGAAGAAATAAATCCAAATTGGATTCACCCAATATTTAAAAAAAAAATCAATAAAATATTGGAAGCTATAGATGATAATCAAAAAATAATTAAAATATAAATTATTGTTGAAAAATAAAATTCAAAGTATATAAATCTAAATATGGCAAGAGTAACTACAGAAGATTGTGTAAGTTTTGTACCTAACAGATTTCAATTAGTAATTTATGCTTGTAAAAGGGCTAGAGAAATTTCTGCTGGAAGTGAGATTGATATTGAAAAAGAAAACGATAAAAATACCGTCTTAGCTTTAAGAGAAATAGCTGAAAAGAAAATTGATTTAAATGAAATTAAAAATGCAATTATCAAGGACCTTCAAAGATATACTCCAGTAGAAGAGGTTGATATAGATGACGTTGAATCTGTTCCTTTGAAAGAGAATGCTTCTGCTATATCTTTTGACAATTTTGAAAAAGAAAATGCATCAGAAAAGAATAGAAAAAAAATATCAGTTACAGAGTCTGATATTCAGAAGCTTATTGAAACTAACAGAAAAGAGATGCAGCAAAAACAATCTGAAGACGATCAATTAGTTGACACTGATTCAGAAAAATAGTTTTTAATTTTACTTTAATCAAACTATTGAATTTTTATTTTTTTGTCTTAAAATTTTCATGTGTTAAGGCAATTTGAATTATTAGATAAAGTTAAGGCTTACGAGCCTAATATTGATGAACAGGCTTTAAACAAAGCTTATGTTTTTTCGATGAAAGCTCATGGATCTCAGAAACGAGCTTCAGGCGATCCATATTTTTCCCACCCACTCGAAGTAGCTGGTATTTTAGCAGATTTAAAATTTGATTCCAATACCATAGTTACTGCACTTCTACATGATGTAGTTGAAGACACAAAATATGGGCTAAAAGATATTAAATCAAATTTTGGAGAAGAAATATCTAGTTTAGTTGATGGTGTAACAAAGTTATCTAAGTTAGAAGGTAGATCAGACTCGTTTACCCAAGCTGAAAATTTTAGAAAACTATTACTTGCAACTTCAGATGATGTAAGGGTTTTGTTTGTAAAGTTAGCTGATAGATTACATAACATGAGGACTATTAATTTTATAAAAGATGAAGATAAAAGAAGAAGAATTGCTAATGAAACATTAGAGATCTACAGTCCAATTGCAGAAAGAATGGGAATGCAAGAAATAAGATCAGAGCTAGACGATTTATGTTTTAAAATCTTGGAGCCAGGTATTAGAGACTCAATTATTCAAAGATTGAACCTTTTAAGAAATCAAGACGAAAATATCTTAAAACCAACAATTATTAAACTGAATGAACTGTTCTATAAACATAAAGTAAAATGCCAAATTTCTGGAAGAGAAAAAAAACCATATTCTATATGGAAAAAAATGCAAATTAAATCTGTTAACTTTGCACAGCTTTCAGATATTATGGCTTTTAAGATTATAGTCGAGGATGTAAATGATTGCTACAATGCCTTAGGTATACTTCACTCTGAATATTCTTATGTTCCTGGAAGATTTAAGGACTATATTTCTACTCCAAAACCAAATAATTACAAGTCTATTCATACAACACTTATTGGACCATTAAAAAGAAGAATTGAAGTACAAATTAAATCTGCTCAAATGGATAAAGAAGCTGATTATGGTGTTGCGGCACATTGGATCTACAAAGAAAATATAAAAACTAAAGATGGAAAACAGTTTAAATGGATTCGACAAATTCTTGATATACTCGATCAATCAAGAGGCCCAGAGGAATTCCTTGAACATACTAAGCTTCAAATGTACTCTGATCAAGTATTTGTATTTACCCCAAAAGGTGATCTTGTTGCTTTACCTAGAGGTGCTATGCCCTTAGACTTTGCCTTTTCAGTACATACAGATATTGGAACTTCATGTACTGGCGTACTAATAAATAATTTGGTTAAGCCTTTAAACACTGTATTAAAAAACGGTGATCAAGTTCAAATTGTTAGTCAAAAAAATAAAAATAGTATTTCACCAAACTGGTTAAATTTTTGTATTACAGGGAAAGCAAAAGCTTGTATAAAAAGATTTATTGATACAAAGAAAACCGACGAATTTTTAAAGTTAGGTAAACAAATTCTAAAAAATAGTTTTAAAAATGAAAATCTTAGTTTCAACGAAAAAAATATTGAAAACATCCTAGATAAGTTTGACATCGAAGATCAAAAACAACTTTTTATAAAAATTGGATCAGGATTAATATTAAGCAGTCAGGTTATCGATGCAATGTTTCCAGATAAGGCTGTTGTGAAACAAAATAATAAGATTGTCATACTTAACAAAGTAAAAAAAAATATTAATAAAGAAAATTCACCTATACTTATTGAAGGTTTGACTCCTGGTATGAGTATTCATCTGTCAACATGTTGTGCACCTATACCTGGCGACACAGTAAAAGCATATGTAGTTGCTGGAAAAGGTTTCACAGTGCATCAATCAGATTGTGAAGAATTAAAAAAAATTAAGTCTGAAACAATAGAGGTTTCTTGGGAAAGACTTAATATAACAAAATCAAATTTTTTGGCAAAAATAACCGTTACATTAAAAAATGAAGTTGGCGCTCTAGGAGATCTATCATCAAATATAGCAAAGAATCAAAGTAATATAAGAAACCTTAAGATTACTGAACGATCAGATATGTTTTTTAAGTTAGACGTAGAAATTGATGTTTTAGATAAAAATCATTTAAAAAAAATTCTTGTCTCATTAAGAACTTCACCCAATATCGTTATTGTCCAAAGAACAAAATAATGAGATGTTATTAAAAAAAATAAAAAAAAAAATTAACTTTTTAAGACCTTTAATTCATTTGAGATATAAATTGTTTAAGTTAAAAGATCCACCTGAATCTATCTCAGTTGGTTTGGCATGGGGGGCAGCAGTTTCTTTTACACCTTTATTAGGCATACATATAATAATATGTTTTTTAGGAACATATTTAATGAAAGGTAATTTGTTAGCAGCAGCTGCGGGAACAGTTGTTGGTAACCCGTGGACATTTCCATTCATTTTTTTTTTGGACTATAAGTTAGGTATTTTTTTGGGAATTAAGGGAATCGATACTGTTAATATTTCTACCGATTTCTTTATTAATAATTTTAGTAGTTTGTTTTTTCCAACCTTAGTGGGTAGTATTCCACTGTCGATTTGTGTATGGTTCATAACTTATTATCTCAGCGTGTTTATAATTAAAAAATATAAGGAAAAAAATTGAAAAAACTTAGACTAGGTGTCAACATTGACCATTTTGCTACACTAAGAAATCAACGAAAAGAAGTTTATATTGATTTAATAGATGTTGCTAAAACTTTAAAAAATATGGATGTAAACAGTATTACAGTGCATCTCAGAGAAGACAGAAGGCATATCAAAGACAATGATTTAGAAAATCTAGTAAAAGCAAATATATTACCAATAAATCTTGAGATGGCACCTACAAATGAAATGAGAAAAATTTGTAAAACACTAAGTCCATTTGCATGTTGCATAGTCCCTGAAAAAAGAAGTGAATTAACTACTGAAGGTGGTTTAGACGTAAAAAATAATTTATCAAATCTTGAAAGTATTTTATTTGAGATTAAACAAAAAAAACAAATTAGAACATCTCTATTTATTGAACCAGACATGAATCAAATTAAGCTAGCAAAAAAACTTGGTGTTAATGCTATTGAAATTCATACAGGAAAATATTCTAATTTATTCGAGATAGGTAAATATAATACTGAACTAAAAAAAATAACTGAAGCAGCAAATTTTGCTCATAAACTTGGTTTGGAAGTACATGCTGGGCATGGATTAAACCTCAGAAATGTAAAAAATATTATTGATATTAAAAGTATTTCAGAGTTAAATATAGGTTATTCAATTGTAGCACAGTCAATTTTTAGTGGTTTAAAAAATGTTATTGAAATGTATAAAAAAATGATGAATTAAGGTTCAAGAATGATAGTTGGTCAAGGAGTTGACATCGTTGAAGTTAGAAGAATAGAGAATGTTTATAAGAAATTTGGGCTTAAGTTTCTAAATAAGGTTCTGTCTAATAAAGAAATTAAAAAGATATTAAGTGTTGATAGTTATAAACTGTTAATTCAAAAAATTGCTTCTCGATTTGCTGCAAAGGAAGCAGTAATAAAATCTTTTTCTAAGGCAATTAAAAAACCAAAATTTCGTGATTTTGAAATTCTTAAGTTTGACTCAGGATCGCCTTTTGTAAAATTCAAAAAAAAATTCGAGGATAAAAATAAAAACTCCTTAATTGACGATCACCAAATCAATATTTCACTTTCCCATGAAAATAACTATGCTATTGCATTCGTAACTCTATCTAAGATTTTTTATGAAAAAAAAAAAAAATAAAACAAAAGAAAATATTATAACTTTATTTTATGCAATAACTGCTGCAATTCTTATTAGAAGCTTTCTATTTGAACCTTTTAGCATACCATCAGGCTCAATGTATCCGACATTAAAAGTAGGTGATTATTTATTTGTTTCAAAGTTTGATTATGGTTTTTATAAACATTCACTTCCTTTTAGTATTCCACTCATACCAAAAAGAATATTTTATACTGAACCAAAAAGAGGTGATGTTGTTGTATTTAAAACTCCTGAGGATAACAAAACTGACTATGTGAAAAGGGTAATTGGAGTGCCTGGTGATAAAATAAAAATGATTTCAAGTGAAATATATTTAAACAACGAAAAACTTAATAGAATTAGAATTAATAATGAACCTTACAAGTATTTTGATGTAATTAGATATAAAGAAATTTTACCAGATGGAAGAAATTATGAAATTTTCGAAATGAAAAATCAAAATAATTTTTTTCAAACCGACGATTTTGATGAAGTGGAAGTTCCAAAAGATTCTTTTTATGTTCTAGGTGATAATCGGGACAATTCGCAAGATAGTAGATTTGTAGGTTTTATTCCTAAAAGCAATTTAGTTGGGAAAAGTAGAATTGTTTTTTTATCATTTGATCCGGAAATTGGAAGTTGGTTAAAATTTTGGACATGGTATAAAGCATTAAGAAAAGATAGATTTTTGTTTAGTCTGATTCCTCAAAATGGATAATATAATTCTTGAAAATAATTTTTTGATAATATCAGAGGAATTAAAATATAAATTTAAAAATCTTGATTTATTGAAACTAGCACTCACACATTCAACAAAACAGAAGCTAGATAATTTTTCAACTAATGAAAGATTAGAATTTCTTGGTGATAGAGTTTTAGGATTAGTTATTTCAAATGAAATCTACTATAGATTTCCCCTTGAAAGTGAAGGTGAATTAGCAAAACGATTTTCTGAATTAGTATCAAAAAAAACCCTTATTAAGGTTGCAAAAAAAATAAATTTAGAAAAATTCATAATAACAAAGTCTTCACAAAAGAAGAAAATATCTATTACCGATTCAATTCTTGCTGATACATTGGAAGCAATATTTGCTGCAATTTTTATAGATTCAAATTTTTTAACAACACAAAAAATTATTATGGCATTGTGGAATTTAGAAATTAATAGACAAAAAAATCCTCCGATGAATCCAAAATCAATGATTCAAGAATGGTGTTTGAAAAATAAGGGTCCTTTTCCTAAATATGATTTAATAAAAAAAAAAGGTCCTGATCACCAACCGTTATTTACAGTTTCATTGACAATTAAAAATATTCTTTCAACAAATGGTAAAGGTAAATCTATTCAAGAAGCCGAATTTATGGCAGCGAAAAAGGCAGTTAAATCTCTAATAAAATGAATATGATAGAAAAAAAATGTGGATTTGTATCCATAACTGGGCTTCCTAATGCGGGTAAATCAACCTTGATAAACAATTTAGTTAATGAAAAAGTCTCAATTATATCTCATAAAGTTCAGACTACTCAGAATGCTATTAGAGGAGTTTTTACAAAGTCTCATTCTCAAATAATTTTTACAGATACACCTGGGTTAATTTTACCAAGTACTTTTTTTAAAAAGCAGCTATCTAGAGCTATATTTAATAATACTTATGAATCAGATATCAATTTAGTAGTATTTGATCCAAATAGAAAAATTAGTGAAAAAGAAAAAGAAATTCTAAAAAAGCTAATACGAACATCTAAAAATAATTTTCTGATAATAAATAAAATAGATTTGGTTAGGAAAACAGAACTATTAAAAATAAGTGAAAAATATAATCACCTATTTAATTTTCAAAAAACATTTATGATCTCCGCTTTAAAAAAAAAAGGCTTAAATCAACTAATAGAGGTTATAATTACAAAACTCCCAAAAAATAAATGGTTATATGATAAGAGCGATAAAACCGATCAAAAAAATGAATTCATTTTTTCTGAAATTACAAGAGAAAAAGTTTTTCAATTGATTAATAAAGAAATCCCATATGATATTTCTGTAACCACAGAAATAAATTTAAATAAAATTACACAATTTATTTTTGTTAAAAAGGCTTCACAGAAACCAATATTAATTGGAAAAGAAGGAAAAAAAATAAAAGAGATTGGAATGCGTGCAAGAAAAGATATTCAAAAAAAAATAAACAAAAGAATCTATTTGGAATTGAAAGTAAAAATCTCTAAGTAAATATTATGATAATAAGAGATTCAGGATTTATTATAAGTCAAAAGAAATTTAGTGAAAATCTTATTCTTATAAATATATTATCAAAAAATCATGGATTAATAAAAGGTCTTTCAAGGATACAAAAAAAAAAAAAACTTATGTTGTTTGAAAATGTAGAATTTAATTTAAGAGTAAAGAATCTAGATAATTTAGGATTTCTTAATATTGAAACTAATTATAATTTATTTGATTTTAATGAAGAATTTTTTTCACTTCTTATTAAGGCATCAATTAGTGAGTTATGTATTATGTTTCTTCCAACTAATGAAAAAAATGCAAATATATATAACGATGTCAGTAAAATTATTCATTACTTAAGTGAAAATTCTAGTTTAAGTATTTTAGAAAAATGTAAAGAATATATATTATTTGAAGTCAAATTTTTAGAGAATATTGGTTATGGATTAAGTTATTCAAAATGTGTAGTGACTGGAAGCACAAAAAATCTAAAATATATATCTCCTAAAACTGGGTGTGCTGTAACAGGTGAAGAAGGTGACCCGTATAAGTCTAAACTCTTTAAATTACCAAATTTTTTTTTAAATAAAAAAAGTTTATTACACTCAGTAGAACTCGATGAAGGTTTTCGAATAACAACGTATTTTCTCAATAAGGCAAAAAATGGAATGTCAATTAACAGTAATAAAAAAATGATTTTTAGAAAGGAAATTTTAAATAAATTAATTGAAAAACAAAAATTTTAATCAGAAACCCAGTTTCCTTCAATAAACAATTGGATACTGTTAAATGATTTTTTATAATTCATTTTTTTCGATTCCTTCACCCAATATCCTAAATATAAATATTGTTTGTGCATTCTTCTAACTTGTTCAATTGATTTTAATATTAAGTAAATACCTAAACCATTCTTAGAAATTGTAGGATCAAAAAAACTATATACTGCAGACAAAGCGTCACTCATTTCATCAAGTAATATTGATCCAACTAAATTATTTGAAGAAGAGATAATATCATAAACTCTACTCTTAGATGGAGTGTTATAAAAAAAATTATTAAAATCTTTTTTAGTCATTTTTAACATCATTCCATCAGAGTGCCTGAACTTAAGATATTTTTTAAAAAGCAGATACCTTTCTTCTTCTCTATTTGGTTCTTTTTGTACAAATCTTATTTGCTTATTTTTATTTATATTTCTTTTTTGACTTTTAGAAGTTGTAAAGTTCTTAACGTTTATCCTAGTCGAAATACATTTTGAACAATCTTTACAAACAGGTAGATACATGTAGTCTATATTTCTCCTGAACCCAAGTTTTGTTAATTTATCAATTATACTGAAATTATTTTCTTTAGTAATTGGTAACAAAAGTCTTTCCTCGTAGTTATCTTTAATATAAGAGCATTTTAGAGGTTTTGTTTTCAAAAAAGTTTGAGCTATAGTCTTTTCAAGTTTCATCTTTTATAAAAGTGCAAAAATTTGTATATCCGCAACATTTGTATTAGTTCCCTTAATTTTAATATGAGAATCTATTTTTTCCAGTACAAAGTATGAATTATTATTCTTTAGTTCTTTTTCACAGTCAACATTTTCTTTGTTACATAATTCTAAGGTATTATCACTAACAATACCTCCAGCTGAATCAGTTGGACCGTCTCTCCCATCTGTGCCACCAGAAAGAAAAAAATATTTTTTTTTGGGCATCAATTTTTTCATAAATAAGCACACATAAAGTGCGAATTCTTGATTTCTTCCACCTTTTCCACTCCCAACAATTTTTACTGTAGTCTCTCCGCCTGATAAAAGTATTAATGGATTTTTATTTTTATAAGTACTAACATACTTTACGAATTCAAAAGCTACTTCTTTTACATCACCTTCAATATTTTTTTTCCAGAATTTGCATTCTATATTACTATTTAAAGAATTTAAGTACTTTTTTATACAATCTAAACTAATCGAATTTGAGGCAATAATTGAATTGAAGCAATTCTCAAAAATTTTGTTATTTTTCTTTGGTGTTTCAAGATCAGGACTTTTTATACCAACTGAAAGATAGTGTTTTATATTTTTTGGGAAAGTTTTCCAAATATTATATTTTTTACTAATTGAGATAGCATTCTCAAAAGTTGTACTATCAGGAACAGTAAGTCCACTTGAGATTGAAGACAAATCATCCCCGACAACATCTGATATTATTAATGAAGTAGTAGTCGCAGGGTAACTATGTTTTAAAAAATTTCCTCCCTTAAGACTTGATAAATGTTTTCTAACTGTATTAATCTCTTTAATATTTGCTCCACTCGATAGTAGCATTTGATTTACACATATCTTATCTTCTAAACTTATTGAGTTTGGCGGATTAGGAAGCATTGCTGACCCGCCACCAGATAACATTAAAACTATCAAATCTTTTTCATCAAAAGATTTTAAATAATTTACTAAAAAACTCGATGCTTCAAGTCCTTTTTCGTCTGGTATAGGATGCCCTGCAAAAAAACAATGAAAATTTTCAACAGTCTTGAAATTCTCTTTGTTAACTACGAGAAAACCCTTTTTTACTTTAAAATAAAATTTAGAGGAATTTTTTTTCAATACTTCATTAAAACAGATCGCCATTTCAACTGAAGCCTTACCAATACATATAGGAATGATAGATTTAAATTTATCAAATTTTTTGTCTCCAATGTGTATTACCTTCGATCCAATAATTTTGATGTGTTTTGATATTAAGTTTTTTGGCTTTACCTCTTCAATACCCAAGTTAAACATCTTAAGAAGTAAATCTTTATCAATCAATGCTTTTATTTCTCTAAAGTTTTTATTTAACTATACAACTCGATCGAGTGGTTCATTATCATTAAAAAAAGCTTCTATATTATCATAAACCCTTAAACCCATAGCCTCTCTTGTTTCTTCTGTAGCGCTTCCAAGGTGTGGTAACAAAAAAACATTTTTTAAATTTTTAAGTTTATCAGGAACAGAAGGTTCATTTAGATATACATCTAAACCTGCACCTTTTATTTGATTATTTTCAAGTGCTTTTATTAAGTCTTCTTCAACTACGATATCTCCTCTTGCAGTATTTATTAAATATGCGCTAGGCTTCATTTTCTCTAACCTTTCAGTATTGATTAAACCCTGAGTTTCCGGTGTAGATGGACAATGAAGTGAAACAAAATCTGATTCAGATAATAAATCTTCAATCGAATCGCTCGATATCGCTGAAAATTTTTCAATAATTTCTTTGTTTTTAAAATATGGATCAAAAAAAACAATCTTCATTCCAAAACCGAAATGTGCTTTTTTTGCCATTGCTTGTGCTATTCTTCCCATACCTATAAGACCAAGAACTTTTCCAGTAACTTTTGTTCCCATCATGTGGGTAGGTCTCCAGCCTGTCCATTCTGTATTTCTGACATGTGGTTCACCTTCGCTTGCTCTCCTAGCAATTCCTAACATTAGCAGCATTGCGATGTCTGCTGTACAATCTGTTAAAACTTCTGGAGTATTAGTAACAACAATTCCGTTGGTTTTTGCAGAATCAATATCAATGTTATTAAATCCCACACCAAAGTTACCAACAATTCTTACTCTTCTATTCTCAACAGACAGAATATTGTTGGAAATTTTATCAGTGACTGTAGGAAGCAAAGCATCATAGTTAAGCATTGCCTCCTTTAATTGTTCTTCATCAAGTGGTACATCAGTGAGGTTTAGAGTTGCATCAAATTTTTCACTAAGTCTATGTTCAACTGAATCAGGCCACTTCCTTGTTACCAATACTTTGAATTTTTGCATCTTTATCTAAAGCCTTTCTCCAATATTCAGAAGCAGCGGATACACCACTTCCTGGTTGTACATTTATGCCTGAATCAATCATAGCCATTTCTGCACCATTAATAGCAGCAGAAGCTTGTAACTCATTTAGGTCACCAAGATGACCAATTCTAAAAACTTTACCTGCAACTTTTGTTAAACCTGCACCTAAAGATAAGTGGTACTTATTAAAAGCTGTAGATATAACCTCTTTTGCATCCTTATCTTCAGGAACAACTATCGCAGTAACAGTATCAGAATGCCAATACTCATCTTGAGCACAAAGTTTTAAACCCCAACCTTCTATTACAGCTTTCCTGACACCTTCAGCGATACGATGATGTCTTTTAAATACATTTTCTAACCCTTCTTCAAACAGCATGTTACAAGATTCTTGCAGAGCACGTAACATTGGAATCTGAGGTGTATAAGGAAAGTACCCATCTTTATTTGTTGCGATTTGATCCTCCCAAGAATAATAGCACCTTTTTAATTTAGCAGATTTATGAGCTTCAAGTGCTTTTTGACTAACGCACATTATTGCCATTCCAGATGGGAGCATAAACCCTTTCTGAGAACCAGATATTGCACAATCAACTTTCCATTCCTCCATTTTAAAATCAATTGAAGCAATTGAACTAACCCCATCAACAAATAACAAAGCCGGATGATTTGCAGCATCAATTGCAGCTCTCACATCTTCAACGTGAGAGGTAACACCAGTTGCTGTTTCATTTTGTGTAACACACACGACCTTAATTTCTTTATTAACATCTTCTTTAAGTATTTTTTCTATATCTTCAGGAGGAGTTCCAGTACCCCATTCACGATCTATGATTTGTGCATCTAGACCTAATCTTTCAAACATATCTGCCCAAAGATGACTGAATTGACCATATCGGTATATGAGAACTTTTTCATTTGGAGACATTGTATTGATTATAGCCGATTCCCAGGCACCAGTTCCTGAACCTGGAAACAAGAATACTTGACCAGTTTCTGATTTAAATACTTTTTTTACATCTTTGTACAGAGGTAGAGTTAGTTCAGGTATTTCGGGGTTTCTCTGATCCTCTGAAGAGATATGCATTGCATTAAGTATCCTTTCAGGTATATTAGTAGGACCTGGAATGAATATGTGAAATCTTCCTGGATGTTTTCTTGTCATAATAATCTCCTAAATTTATAATTGCTTAATATCTTAATATAATGTATTAATCTTGTAAAATTCAAAAATCAAGTTTAATCTTTTAACCATTCGGAGGCTTCTTCCGTAAAATATGAAAAAATCAAGCTTGCCCCAGCTCTTTTGATACAATTTAAGCTCTCCACTACTACATTTTTATAATTAAATACTTCATTGAGTGAAGCCATCTTTAACATATAATATTCCCCGCTAACTTGATATGCAGCTATTGGCACATTTATTTTTTCTTTTGCTTCTTTGATTATATCTAGATAAAAAGTGGCTGGTTTTACCATTATTATATCTGAACCCTCCAAAATATCTTCGTGAATTTTTCTAATTGCATTTACGGTATTCCTTACATCTAGTTGATAATATTCTTTGGAACTTAACCCTAAATTTTTTTCACTCCCCAAAGCTTCCCTAAAAGGTTTGTATAATTCAGAGCAATATTTTGCCGAATAAGATATAATACAAATATCTTCATAATTATTTTTTTCTAAACAATTTCTGATTATTTTAATACGTCCATCCATCATGTCGCTTGGTGCAATAATTTTTGCTCCAGATCTTGCAAAATTTAGGGACATTTCAGCTAATTTCTTTATAGTAAGATCATTTAAGATTTTCCCATTTTCGTCAATTAGACCATCATGTCCAGATAAGGTGTAAGCATCTAATGCAACATCGCAAATAAGAGGGAAATTTGGGAATTCTTTTGATAGCATCCTTAGACATCTGCATATTAAATTATTTGAGTTAGTTGACTCCTCTCCTTCATTATTTTTTTTTTGAGGATCTACCCTAGGGAAAAGAGCTATTGATTTTATTCCTTTTTTTATTAGTTTTTCTACTTCTTTAATAATATCACATTCTTTTTTTCGAATAATGCCTGGCATTTTATTAATTTTTAGATCTCTATCTTGATCTTCAGTAACAAATATAGGCATTACAAGATCATTCATAGTTATGTTATTTTCAGAGACTAAATCTCTTAAATTGCTACTACTTCTAAGTCTTTGACTTCTAACAAAGGGGAATCCGGAAGTTTCAGACATAAATATTTAAGATTTGTTTAAGGCCTGTTCAATGTCTTCAATTATATCGTCAATGTGCTCAATCCCAATTGACAATCTAACGTACCCAGGAGTAACCCCAGCTGCAATTTGCTCATCTGCAGATAATTGAGAATGAGTAGTTGATGAAGGATGGATAGCCAAAGATCTAGAGTCACCTATATTAGCAACATGGTAGAGTAGTTTAAGGTTATCTATAAATTTTTTACCAGAGTCTGCCCCATCTTTTAATTCGAATCCGACTAATGCGCCAAAACCATTTTTTAAATAATCATTAGCACGTTTTAAGTATTCATCTTTCATATGAGACGGATAAATAACCTTTGATACCTTATTATGTTTACTTAGGTAATCAGCCACCTTTTTAGCATTTTCACAGTGTCTTTCCATTCGTAAAGGTAATGTTTCAAGACCTTGAATAAATGTAAAAGCATTAAATGGGCTCATTGCAGATCCTAGATCTCGTAATAATGTAACTCTTGCTTTTAGGATATAAGCAATAGGACCAAGTGGCTTTGCAGCTTGAGTCCAAATTGCCCCATGGTAACTTGGATCGGGCTTGTTCAACATTGGAAATCTATCTCCTGCTTTTTCCCAATCAAAATTTCCACCATCTATTAAAAGACCACCAATAGAAACTCCATGACCGCCAATATATTTAGTTGTTGAGTACACAACTATAGCTGCTCCATGTTCGATGGGTTTTGAGATCAATGGGGCTGCAGTGTTATCCATTATAAGAGGAACGTTATGTTTTCTCCCAATGTCTGCTACCTCTTTGATTGGAAACACTTCAAGTTTTGGATTCGGAAGTGTTTCGGCATATATACATCTTGTTTTTTCATCAATTGCTTTTTCGAAATCATCAGGATTCTTTGGATCAACAAACCTGCACTCAATGCCCATATCTTTAAATGTATTTGAAAATAAATTCCATGTTCCACCGTACAAATCAGTTGAACTAATAAAATTGTCACCAGCATGGCAAATATTTTGTACTGCAAATGCAGATGCGGATTGCCCTGAACTAACTGCTAGACCTGCAACTCCTCCATCAATTTTGGAAATTCTTGATTCAAGTACGGCAACTGTGGGGTTCATAATCCTTGTATAAATATTACCTAGCTCCTGCAAACCAAATAATTTTGATGCGTGTTCTGTGTTATCAAATTGATATGAGGTAGTTTGGTATATTGGGACAGCTACAGATGTAGTGGTTTCATCTCTTCTATGTCCTTCATGTAAAACTAATGTTTCTGGTTTCATTTACTCTCTCGTTTTGCTAAAATTAGAAATAATATATTCTAGACTGTGCTTACATTTAATTCAAATAATAAAAAAAATAGAAAATTAAAGAGAATTTCTCTGGGCACTCCTCAATCAAATCTTAATTTGCATGGAAAATTATTATACAACAACCAGTTTGTTTACAATTTCTCTAGTAATGATTATCTAGGATTGTCTAATAATCCAAAACTTATCAAAGAATCAATTTTATGGACAGAGAAATTTGGTACTAGCCTATCATCCTCAAGACTTGTTTCTGGAAATTTAGACTTAATTGAGAAAATTGAAAAAAAAATTAAATCTTTTTACCAAGCAGAAAATTGTTTGATCTTTAGCAGTGGATACCAGCTAAATATTTCGGTAATTCCATCAATTCTTGGAAACTTTTCAAGAAAGCCAGATGAGTGTATCATTTTTAGTGATAAGCTAAATCATGCAAGTATTAATATTGGTTGTAAAATTTCAGGATTCAAAACTGTTAGGTACAATCATCTTGATATGAATCACTTAGAATATTTTTTGTTAAAATTCAAAAATATAAAAAATAAGTTAATAATTTCAGAATCAGTTTTTAGTATGGATGGAGATGTAGTTGACATTGAATCGCTAAGAAATTTAGCTGAAAAATTTAATTGTTATTTATATATTGATGAAGCCCACGCCACCGGTGTTTTAGGTAAAAGTGGTTTTGGAATTACTGAGTTAGAATCCAAAAAAAATAAAAAAGAAATCTCCATTGGTACATTTAGTAAGGCTTTTGGCTCCTACGGTTCATATATTTGTTGTTCAACCAAAATAGCGAAAAATTTAATTAATTATTGTTCAGGTTTTATTTACACCACAGCATTACCTCCAAATGTATTAGGATCTATTAGCAAAGCGGTCGAAATAATGTCTCAATTATCATGTAAAAGGAAAGAATTACTTGAAAATTCCAATTTTCTCAGAAAAAAGTTAAATCAACTAGGGTACGATACACTTGACTCAAAAACTAATATAATTCCAATGATAAAAACAAAAAAAACTGACTATAAAAAAATTAGTCATATTTTATTAAAAAAAGGATTTTTTACATCAGCAATTATGACTCCAACAGTTCCATACGGGAAGGAAAGGATTAGACTGACCATAACTTCCCACATCAATAGAAAAATAATTTTAAAATTTTTAGAAGCATTACATTCAATTGAAAAATAAAAAACTATACTTTATTCATGGTTGGGGGTTTAATTCTAAATTTTGGAAACCATTATTGAAAATTTTAAATAATGAAATAGGTGATCGTTTTGAGACAATTACCTTCGATCTTGGTTTTTATTGCAATCCTTATTATCCAAGTATTACTGAAAGCGAAGATAAAAAAAATTTTTTCATCACTCATTCTTTTGGTTATAACTGGTTATTAAAAAATATTAATTCATTTGATGGTTTAATTAATTTTTGTGGTTCAGCTAGCTACTTTTCTAAAAAAAATAATATAAGAAAATCAATTAATAGAATGATAAAAATGTTTAAATTAGATCCTAGTTATGTATTAAATGATTTTTTTAAAAATTCAGGAGTTCAGTTTGAAAAACCAAATAAATTATTGAACAACAAATTATTAATAGATTCTTTGCATTTATTAAGAGATGAAAATTTAACAACAATCGAATTTAAAAACAAAGCACCACAACAAAATATTTTTTGCAAGGATGATAGAATTATCAAAATTAAAGACTTAGAAAAACTAGACGGAGATTTGGTTGTTGATGGAGATCATGGTTTTCCATATAAATTTCCAAAAAAAGCTTCAAAAATAATTCTTAATTTTTTAAAACAGAACAATGAATTATAAAAAAAAAATTTTAAGTTCTTTTAATAATGGTGCAGAAAAATATGATTGCTTTGCAGATATTCAAATTTTAGCTGGGCAGTTATTAATGAGAAATGTTTTAAAAAAAATTGGAAAAAAATCAATTCCTAATATTGTTGAATTAGGCTCTGGCACAGGAATATATACAAAAATGTTATTAGAAAATTTAGATTTTAAAAGTTTATTATCATATGATATTTCACCTAAAATGGTAAATAAAGCAAGACAAAAATTTAATAGCTTGAATATCAACGGATTAAAAAATGATTCTAAGGTAAACTTTGTTGAGAAGGATTTCGATAAGATAGATTCATTTGAAAGATGTAATTTTATTACATCTAACATGTCACTTCATTGGTCATCAAATATATTTAAGGTTCTAGATAAAATCTTTAATACCGCAAAATCAGGAACCATATTTGGTTTCACTTTCCCTAATAACAAAAGTTTCAAACAATTAGAGGAAATTCAAAACAAGGATCTTGAAAAAATTAATTTAAATCAATTACCAAGTCATGAAATTTTATTTAAATATATAAAAAAAACTCAAAAAACTATTTTTTCAGAAGAAATGGAATATTTTGTAAAATTTTCTAATGTATTTGAATTTTTGAACAAACTTAAAATTATAGGTGTTGGAGCAAAATTAAATAATTCTAAAAATAATTTTTTTTTTCTTAGAAATCTGAAAAAAACATTTAGTGTTTCATATTTTATTTCATGTTTTATAGTCTTAATAAATGAACGAAAATAATTCAGGTTTTTTTGTATCAGGTACAGATACAAATATCGGTAAAACCGTTGTTTCTGCTTGTTTAGCATATAAACTTAATGGAGAATATTGGAAACCCATTCAATGCGGGTACAATAACAATGGTGAAACCGATTCAGATGTAGTAAAAAGAATTACAAATGGAAATGTAAAAGTACATCAAGAAAGTTATTTATTAAAGTACCCTATTTCTCCCAATCTTGCTGCAAACAAAGAAAAAATTTCGATTAATATCAATGACATAAAATTACCAAACAAGAATATGCAAAATAATTTAATAGTTGAAGGTGCAGGGGGATTATTAGTTCCTATTAATAATAATTATTTTATAATTGATTTAATAAAAAAACTTTCTCTTCCATTGATATTGGTTTCTTCAACAAAACTTGGTACTATCAATCACACGTTATTATCAATTTCTGAAATAACTAAAAAAGATGTAGATCTTAGGGGCATCATTTTTACTGGCGAAATTTTAAGCGATGTAATAAATACAATCGAAGAATTTGTAAAAAATATTTATAATACAAAAAAGAAAAAAATAGTATTGGGATGTTTGCCAAAAGTAGAGAAAGTAGATTTTGAAACCATAAAAAGATTTGAAGGTTTGATAAAGCTATGATGAAAAAGAAAATTTTAGAATTGGATAGAAAACATATTTGGCATCCATTTACGCAAAAAAAGAATTGTGAAGACCCAATTGTAATTGTTTCAGGAAAAGATGAAAAAGTTTTTGACATTGATGGAAATGAATATCTTGATCTAATATCGTCATGGTGGGTTAATACTCATGGGCATGCCCGAGCAGAAATTATAAAAGATTTAAATTTACAGGCAAAAAAAATTGAACAAATATTATTTGCCGGATTTACTCATGAACCAGCAACGTCTCTTGCTGAAAAATTGATTACACTTTTGCCAAATAAATTGTCAAGAGTTTTTTATTCCGATAATGGTTCTACAGCAGTGGAGGTTGCGTTAAAAGTTGCAATTCAATATTGGTATAATAGAGGTAAAAGAAAAACAAAATTTTTGGCCTTCAAGGGGGGGTATCATGGGGATACATTTGGAGCAATGTCAGTCGGATATTCAAGTGGATTCTATGGACCATTTAAAGATTTAACTCTAGATACCACTTTTATCCCATTTCCTGAAACTTGGGAAGGGGACAATAAAAAGTATGAAAAAGAAAAGGAATCATTGAACTTTGTTGAAGAAATTTTGAATGATAGTCCGGACGAAATTGCTGCAGTTATTATTGAACCTATCATTCAGGGTGCATCAGGAATGAAAATATGTGATCCTTTATTTCTTGACAAAGTACTTAAGAGATTTAAAGAAAAAAATATAATAATTATTTTTGATGAGGTAATGACTGGATTTGGTAGAACAGGGAAAATGTTTGCAATGGAGCATATTATTACAAAGCCTGATATCGTGTGTATAGCTAAATCTCTTACAGCAGGATACATTCCCCTTGCAGCAACAATTTTTTCTGAAAGTATTCACAATGAATTTGTTGACACAGATTTCAAGAAAACCTTTTTGCATGGGCATTCGTTTACAGCAAATCCATTAGCCTGTTCTGTTGCCATAGCATCATTAAAAATTTTTGAAAAAAACAATGTTTTGAACAAAGTTTCTCAAATAGAAAAAATTCACAAAAAGGGATTAGATTTTTTAAAAACTAACATAAAAGTTTCTAAGACTCGATTAATTGGTAGTATTGCAGCGTTTGATTTAATTGGAGCGGATCAAAAGTATGGCTCAAAAATAGGAAATAAAATAAGAGAACAATTCCTAAAAAAAGGTCTTTTGATAAGACCAATTGGAAATACGATATATTTGATGCCACCATACTGCATTGACAATAAAACTCTAGAAAATGTTTATTCAATTCTTGATGCAGAACTTAAAAATATTTAAAATAAAATATCTCTAATATAACATGATTAATAATGAATTTTTTTTATAATTTTGATGAAAAAATAAATAATTTTATTTACCCAATATCCGATTCGATAACTGGATTGATATTCTGGGAAATTAGTTTTTTTCAAAATAATCTACCTCTAATAGTTGTCTGGCTAGTTCTCGCTAGTATTTTTTTCACTTTTTATTTTCGATTTATAAATATTTCTGCTTTCTCAGAGGGTTTAAAAGTAGCATTTGGTAAATATGATAAAAAATCTGACCCTGGAGAAATTACTCCATTTCAATCATTTACAGCTGCAATGTCAGGAACGATTGGTCTTGGGAATATTGCTGGAGTTGCAGTAGCAATTTCAATTGGTGGCCCAGGTGCAATGTTTTGGATGATTGTTATGGCTTTTTTTGGAATGACATTAAAGTTCGTTGAAGTGAGTTTGGGGCATAAATACAGGATTATTCATAAAGACGGTACAGTTTCAGGAGGAGCAATTAGATACTTATCTGAAGGTTTTAGTGAAAAAGGTTTTCCAAAAATTGGTAAATTGTTAGCAGTTGTATTTGCAATCTGTTGTATTGGCGGTTCTTTTGGAGGAGGAAATATGTTTCAAGCAAACCAAGCTTTTCAACAAATTCTTGAGGCAACGGGAGGTAAAGATAGTATTTTATATGGAAAGGCATGGCTTGGAGGTATTCTTTTTGCTTTCGTGGTTGGTTTGATAATCGTTGGAGGTATCAAATCTATAGGGAAAGTTACTGAAAAACTGGTTCCAATCATGGGTATCTTTTATGTAGTTTCTTGTCTCTATATAATTTGCTCTAACTTAACCTTGGTTCCTGAAACAATTGAAAAGATTTTTCTAAGTGCATTCTCAACTGATGCAGGATTTGGAGGAATTATAGGAACTATGATAGCTGGGATTAGAAGAGCTGTTTTTTCGAATGAGTCTGGTATAGGTTCTGCACCAATTGCTTATGCACCAGCAAAAAGCAAAAACCACTTAAATCCTGGATTTATGTCATTATTATCCCCAGTAATAGATACTATAATAGTGTGTTCAATGACTGCACTTGTAATAATAATAACTGGATCTTATTTGGAGTCTAATCAGATTGAAGGAGTTGCACTGACATCAAGGGCATTTCAAACTATAGCTCCTTGGTTTCCTATTCTATTGGCTTTTGCAATCAGTTTATTTGCAATATCAACCCTGATAACTTGGTCTTACTATGGTTTGACTTGCTGGACATTTTTGTTTGGTCAAACAAAAAGAAATCAATATATTTTCCAATTTATTTTTTTATTCTTCACTGTTGTTGGAACTACAATGAATTTAAGTAGTGTGATTAATTTTTCAGATGCAATGATATTTGCCATGTCTGTTCCTAATATAATTGGATTGTATTTTCTCGCACCCCAGCTAAAAAATGATCTAAGAAAAATCAAAAAATGAAAAATAAAAACAAAATTTTAATAGCAAGTGATCATGCGGGGTTCATCTTGAAAAAAAAATTAGTAGATTTTTTTAAAAAAGAAAAAAAGATTTTATATGACATTGGTACATCAAGTGAAAATTCTGTAGATTATCCTGATTATGCTCATAAGTTATGCGAACAAATTAGTAAAGGCAATTATAACAGCGGGGTTTTGATTTGTGGAAGTGGAATTGGAATGTCGATTGTTGCTAACAGATATCAAAAAATTAGAGCTGCATTGTGTTTAAATGAAAAAATGGTTAAACTGTGTAGGAGACATAATGATGCAAATGTGCTTGTGCTTGGGTCAAGGTTGATTTCATATGATGAAGCTACTAAATGTATACTATGTTTTATTAAAACGTCGTTTGAAGCAGGTAGGCACACGAATAGACTTAATAAGATTAACAAATGTTTGTGATTTAATTTAACTTTAAGGAGATAACATGTCTGAACAACTATTTTTTGAGAGCAGTCTTACTAAAACCGACCCAGCTGTACTTGAAGCAGTAAAAAGCGAATTTCATAGACAAAATGATCAAATCGAATTAATTGCGTCTGAAAATATCGTTTCCAAAGCTGTACTTGAGGCACAGGGTACAATTCTAACTAATAAATATGCTGAAGGCTACCCAGGTAAAAGGTATTATGGCGGTTGTGAACACGTTGATGTTGTTGAAGAGATTTGCATAGATAGAGCAAAAAAACTATTTGATGCAGGTTTTGCAAATGTTCAGGTACATTCTGGTTCACAAGCAAATCAAGCTGTATTTCTTGCTCTTCTTAAGCCCGGAGATACAATTATGGGTATGTCATTAGCAGCTGGTGGACACTTGACTCACGGTGCTCCTCCAAATGAATCAGGGAAGTGGTTTAACGCTGTTCAGTATGGAGTTAAAAAAGATGATGCACTAATCGACTTTGACGAAGTTGAAAGTCTGGCGTTGGAGCATAAGCCAAAACTTATTATCGCTGGAGGATCAGCTTATCCAAGAATAATTAATTTTAAGCGTTTTAAAGAAATTGCTGATTCTGTTGGGGCACTTTTACTAGTTGATATGGCACATTTTGCTGGTCTTGTAGCTACAAAACAATACCCTAACCCTCTACAATTTGCCGATGTAGTTACTACAACCACTCACAAAACTCTTAGGGGACCTCGAGGTGGACTAGTTCTGACAAATAATCAAGACTTTGCAAAGAAAATTAACTCTGCAGTATTTCCAGGTTTGCAAGGTGGTCCGTTGATGCATGTGATTTGCGCTAAAGCTGTTGCATTCGGTGAAGCTCTTAAACCTAATTTTGTAGACTACATAAAAAATGTAATTTTGAATGCTCAAGTTTTATCCAAAGTGATGATAGAAAGAGGCCTGGAAGTTGTTTCAGGGGGAACTGACACGCATCTTACATTAGTTGATTTAAGACCAAAAAATTTGACAGGTAAAGATGCTGAAAGATCACTCGAGAATGCAGGAATTACATGCAATAAAAATGGTGTTCCTTTTGATCCTCAAAGCCCATTTGTTACCTCAGGTATTAGACTTGGTTCTCCAGCTGGTACCAGTAGAGGATTTGGCAAAAATGAGTTTGAATTGATAGGAAACTTAATTGGCGATGTATTGGATGGTCTTGAAAAAAATAATGAAAATAATGATAATGTTGAGAAAGAAGTTAAGATAAAAGTTAAAAGCTTGTGCGATAAATTTCCAATTTACACATCTGTCATTTAAATGAGGTAATTTATGCGTTGTCCATTTTGTGGAAATGACGAAACATCAGTAAAAGATTCTCGGCCCACAGAGGATAGCACATCAATTAGAAGAAGACGACTTTGCCCCGCATGTGGGGCTAGGTTTACTACGTTTGAAAGGGTACAGCTTAGGGAACTTACTATCCTAAAAAAAGATGGTAAAAGAGCTACATTTGAAAGAGAAAAACTAGTAAAATCTATAAATATTTCTTGTAGAAAACGTCCTGTAAACCCTGATCAAATTGAACTAGTTGCTAACAGCATTCAAAGACGTTTAGAAAGTTCAGGAGAAATTGAGATTCCCTCAAAGGTTGTTGGAGAGTTAGTTATGGATGCACTAAAAGAATTAGATAGAGTTGCTTACCTAAGATTTGCGTCAGTTTATAAGGATTTTCAAGAAACAGACGATTTTAGGAAATTCATAGATAGTAATCTAAATTTACAAAATAACTAATTTGTGTATTTTGATCGCAAATATATGGAAATTGCTCTTGATCTTGCAAGAAAGTGTTCAGGTTTTACATTTCCTAATCCACCAGTTGGATGTGTTATAGTTGAATATGATAAGATAAAAAAAGACCATAAAATAGTTTCTTATGGTCAAACTCAGATCAGTGGAAGACCTCATGCTGAGTTTAATGCAATAAAACAGACTTTTTTTAAAACAAAAAAAGATTATATCTGTTACTCATCTCTTGAACCTTGTTGTCATAAAGGAAGATCAGAATCTTGTGTTTCACAAATCTTAAGAACACCTATTAAAAAAGTTGTATTTTCAGTTATTGACCCAGATAAAAGAGTAAAAGGAAAAGGAAAAGAAATTTTAAAAGAATATGGAATCAGCGTTTCTAGTGGGTTACTTAAAAAATCTGCAATTGATTTATATAGCGGTTATTTTTTAAATAGAATATTTGGAAGACCGAAAATTACATTAAAAATTGCTTCCTCACTTGATGGAAAAATCTATGGAAACAAAAGTAAATGGATAACTAATGAAATTACTAGAAGTTTTGTACATACCTTAAGATTTGAAAATGACGCAATCTTGATTGGTGGTAATACTGCAAAGGTTGATAATCCTAGACTTGATTGCAGGCTAAAAGGATTAGAGGGTTTTTCACCAATAAAAATAGTAATTTCAAAAAGTTTTGATTTGTCTAAAAACTTAAAAATATTTTCAACAAAACCCAAAGTAAAAATAATAGTATTTACAACTAATTTAAAAAAAAAAAAAGATTTTATTAGTAAAAAGAATATCGAATTTCATATATTAGATGAAAAAGAATTTAATATAAAAAATATTATTAAAAAATTAACTTTATATGGAATTTCAAACGTACTTGTTGAAGGTGGTGCAAAAATAAATAGTTTTTTTCTTAAAGAAAATTTGGTTGATGATTTAATCATCACTCGTGGAAATTTTTTTTTAGGAAAAGATGGATTAGATACACTTGTTAATATTAGTAAAAAGTCAAATATAAATAAAAACAACTTTATATTAAAAAAAGTTTGGAATTTCAAAAATGATGTAATTGAATACTACAATAATGTTAAATATGAAAAACTTTTAAAGGAAATATATACGGAATTTTAGATGTTTAATGGAATAGTTAAAAATCAAGGTATAATTGAAGAGATTGATACTAAAAATAACTTTTTAAAAATTAAAACTAATTTAAAAAAACTTTATCTTGGTGAATCAATTATGTGCTCAGGTATATGCTTGACTGTATCTCAAAAAAAAAAAAATACTTTTTCAGTAAATATTTCTCCAGAAACTATTAAAAGAACAAATTTAAAAAATAAAAAAAAAGGAGATATCATTAATTTAGAGAAATCACTATCAATGGGACAGGATATAAGTGGTCACCTTGTTTTTGGACATGTTGACGGACTAGTAACTTTAGAAAAAATAAAAGAAGTTGCTGATTCAAGGTTATTAACCTTTAAAATTACTAAAAAACTACAAAAATTTATAACTGAGAAATGTTCTGTTGCTCTTGATGGAATTTCACTTACTGTTAATGATGTCCTTAATGATATTTTTACAGTTAACATAATCCCTTTTACTTGGAATAATACATCACTAAAAAATGTCGAAAAAGGTTCGAAATTAAATATCGAAATTGACATGCTTGCCAGATATGTATTTAAAGCTCTTGGTAAATAGTTCATGAGTAACAAAAAAATATTATCTCCAATAAGTGAAATTCTCGAAGATTTGAAAAAAGGTAAACTAGTTGTAATTGTTGATGATGAAAAGAGAGAAAATGAAGGGGATTTGGTTTTTATTGCTGAAAAGGTGAATTCTGAAAAAATAAATTTTATGGCTAAACATGCAAGAGGTTTGATTTGTCTTGCACTCGATGACGAAAGAGTAAAAAAATTACAACTTGAATTAATGGCAAACGAAAATGCAAGTAGGAATAAAACAGCCTTCACAGTTTCAATTGAAGCTAAGGATGGGGTAACAACAGGTATTAGTGCAATGGATAGGGCCCAAACAATAAAAGTTGCTGTTAGCTCAAATTTTAAACTTGGAGACTTAGTCAGTCCTGGGCATATTTTCCCCCTTGTTGCAAAAAAAGGTGGAGTTTTAGTAAGGGCTGGTCATACCGAAGCTGCAGTAGATTTAGCAAGGTTATCTGGTTCAAAGCCTTCAGGCGTCATATGCGAAATAATGAATGATGACGGATCCATGGCGAGGTACAAAGATTTAATAGATTTTTGCACAAAACATAAACTGAAAATTGGAACTATAAAAGACTTAATTGAATATAGAATGAAAACTGAAAAGTTTGTTAAATGCGTTCACAATGAAAAAATACATACAGTATTTGGTGAATTTAATCTTTTTATTTATAAAAGTATGATTGACTCTACACAACATATAGTTTTGGTAAAGGGTAAAATTAAATCGGAAAAGATTATAAATGTTAGAATGCATACTTTTAATATGTATTCTGATTTTTTATCAATTTATTCGAGCAAAAACTCTCAACTAAGTAATAGCATGGAATATATAAGTAAAACTAATGGAGTTATTGTTATAATTAGAAACCCAAAAAAAGAACTAGATATAAATAAAAATAAAAAACAATCATCTGAACCTATTTTAAAAGAATATGGAATTGGTGCTCAGATACTTCTTGATATAGGAATTAAAAAAATATGTCTTTTATCAAATACAAAAAAAAATATAGTAGGAATAGAAGGATTTGGATTAAAAATACATGATATAAAACCAATTATTAAATCATCTAATGAAAAAAAAAAAGATTCTTATTATTAATGCTGATTACTACCCAGAAATCTCAAAAAACTTATTAAATAGCTCTTCACGTGTCCTTAAAGAATCAAATGTTGAGTTTGAAGTCATTCATGTACCTGGTGCATTAGAAATCCCTGTAATTCTTGAAAAATATAAAAATAATTTTTCTGGTTTTATAATTTTTGGGTGTGTAATACGTGGCGCAACAAGTCATTACGATTTAGTTGTTAATGTAACTTCAAGTTCTGTATATAAAATTGTTAACAAGGATAAACTTCCACTAGCCTTCTGTCTATTGACCGTTGAAAATTATCAACAAGCAATTGAGAGATCTTCACTAGAAAAAAAAAATTTAGGAGCTAAAGCAGCCGAAACTTGCATGCAAATGATAAACTTAATAAATGAAAAAAAATTCTAATAAATCTCTAGCAAGATACCTTAGTGTTCAAGCTATTTATCAAAAGATCATTTCTAAAATAAGCTTTGAAGAAATATTGGAACAATTTGAACAAAAAAATAATATGGATATATTTTACAGTTTTGAAAATTCTCTTAGTAAAACTCAACAGCCAATTGACTTCAAATATTTTGAACAAATTATTAAAAATTTTAAAATTAAAGAAAAGGAAATTAATGAATTAATTGAAAGTAATTTATCAGAAAAATGGAAAATAGAAAGGTTACCAATTTTACTTAATGCAATTTTAATTTCTGCCGTATCTGAAATAATTTTATCACCAAAGTTATCTTTAGGAGTAGTAGCAAGTGAATATATATTACTTACAGAGTCTTTTTTTTTAGAAAAAGAATCAGCCTTTGTAAATGCAGTAATTTCAAATATTTACAATAAAAATAAATCATGACTAACGAAAAAAATTTAATAAAAAAATATTTTTTGCCTTTATCAAAAAATCTTGAATCGCAGAATTTATCTAATGATGCTGCAATAATTAAAAAATCTTCTGATTTTGTTGTAACCTCAGATATGATGATAGAGGAAGTTCATTTTGATAGTGCAATAAATCCCAAAAATTTAGCCAAGAAAATTTTAAGAGTAAATTTATCAGATTTAGCATCAATGGGTTCAAGCCCCTATGGATATCTTTTAAATATTGGAATGCCGAATAATTTAAAAGAAAAATGGATTAATGATTTTTGTTTAGGACTTAGTCAGGACCAAAAGAAATATGATCTTAAGTTGTTCGGGGGTGATCTTTCTTCTTCAAGTAAAATTTTTTTATCAGTCACGATGTTAGGAAAAATAAAAAAAAAATTTCTAAAATCTAAATCAACTGCTAATTCAGATATTTTTGTTACAGGAAATTTGGGCGACTCCGCACTTGGTTACATTTTAAATCAAAAAAAAAATCATATAAAATTAGAAAAACAAATTGTAAATTATTTTGTAAAAAAACATCTTTTACCTAGTCCAAGATTGGATATTGGCAGAAGGCTTATTGGTTATTCAAACGCTTGTAGAGATATTTCAGATGGCTTAATTAAGGACTTAGAAGATATATGCGATAATTCAAACCTGAAGGCAACTATTTTTTTAAATCAAATCCCCCTTTCTCGTAATGCGAAAAAAATAAAACAAGATATTGAGAAGAATACAAATTTTTGGGAGTTAGTATTGTGTTTTGGGGAGGATTATGAATTAGTTTTTTCTATGGATAAAAAAAAACAAAATATTTTTTTTGAGCAAAATAAAAAATTAAAAACAAAAATTACAAAAATCGGTTTTTTCTCAGAAGGGTCGGGTGTAGAAATTATAGATAATAAGAAAAACCCTATTTCATTCCAAAAAATAGGGTTTAGTCATTTTTAGTGTTTGATAAAAAAAAAAATTTAATATATAAGAATATTTTAGTTAATTGATTTGAGGATTAAATGGTTTATGAAATTTACCTAGTTTTTGGATGCGCTCTACTTTCTCTCATCTACGGTGCCTTTACAAGCAAAAGCATTTTAAGTTGTTCAGATGGAGATGAAAAGATGAAATCTATTGCAAGAGCAATTCAGGAAGGTGCTCAAGCATACCTCAATAGACAATATTCTACAATATTTTTTGTGGGCATAATCATAGCTGCTTTTTTATATTATGTAATTGGGTTTTATGTTTCACTTGGATTTGTTATTGGAGCAATACTATCTGGATTAGCTGGTTATATTGGAATGATAGTTTCTGTAAGAGCAAATGTAAGGACAGCTGAAGCAGCAAAAGATGGATTACAACCCGCTTTGGATATTTCGTTTAAGGCCGGTGCAATTACTGGATTTTTAGTTGTTGGTTTTGGACTGCTCGGAATGATTTCATATTATGCGTATTTAATTTCAGTTTTTGGAGATTACGGTGGTAGAGAACTAATTGAACCACTAATTGCTTTAAGTTTTGGTGCCTCTCTGATTTCTATTTTTGCAAGATTAGGTGGTGGAATTTTTACTAAGGGAGCAGATGTGGGTGCTGACCTAGTTGGTAAAATTGAAGCTGGTATCCCCGAAGATGACCCAAGGAACCCAGCGGTTATTGCTGACAATGTTGGTGATAATGTTGGTGATTGTGCAGGTATGGCTGCAGACCTTTTTGAAACTTATGCAGTTACAATTGTTGGAACCATGGTTTTAGGAATGATTTTATTTTCAGAGCCTGACCAACAGGTATTAATGATGTTTCCATTATTAATTGCAGGCGTTTGCATCTTATCTTCTTTAATAGGTACCTTTTATGTGAAGTTAGGTGAATCAGAAAATATTATGGGAGCTTTATATAGAGGTTTATTAGTAACAGGAGGGATATCTGCTATTTTAATTTTTGCTATAATATACTTTTTCATTGGATTAGAACACGTAATTAGCGACAGTACGTTATTTGTAATTACATTCAACGGAATGGACTTGTTTATTTGTGCAATCATTGGTTTATTGGTAACTGGATTACTGGTAGTAATCACAGAATATTATACTGGGACAGATTACTATCCCGTTAAATCTGTTGCAAGTGCATCCGAATCTGGACATGCAACAAATATAATTCAAGGTTTAGCTATATCTATGCAATCTACAGCTTTACCTACAGTCGTTATTATATTTGGAATAATTTTTTCTTACATTGTTGCGGGTTTATATGGAATTTCAATTGCTGCAACTACTATGTTAGCACTTGCCGGTATGATTGTTGCTCTTGATGCTTATGGCCCAGTTACAGACAATGCTGGCGGCATCGCTGAGATGGCAAATTTGCCAGAAAAGGTAAGAAAAACTACTGATGCACTAGATGCAGTTGGTAATACTACAAAAGCTGTCACCAAAGGTTATGCAATTGGTTCAGCCGGTTTAGCATCGTTAGTTTTATTTGGTGCTTACACACAAGACTTAAAATATTATTTTCCATCTCTTAATATCATTTTTTCTCTTGAAGACCCATTTGTTGTTATTGGCTTAATTATTGGAGGAATGCTTCCGTATCTATTTGGATCACTTGGTATGACAGCTGTAGGAAGAACTGCCCAGCAGATAGTTAATGAAGTTAGAAGACAATTTAAAGAGAATAAAGGTATAATGTCCGGAAGGTCACAACCAGAATATGGTAAAGCAGTAGATATTCTAACTAAAAGTGCTATAAAGGCTATGATTGTTCCATCTTTATTACCGGTATTAGCTCCCTTTGTAATATATTTTACAATTAACGTTATATCTGGCCAAGAAGCGGCATTAACTACATTGGGTGCAACCTTATTAGGAACGATAGTGACGGGACTATTTGTTGCAATTTCAATGACCTCTGGTGGTGGTGCGTGGGATAATGCAAAAAAGTATATTGAAGATGGGAATCATGGTGGAAAAAATTCTGAGGCGCACAAAGCCGCTATAACTGGAGATACAGTAGGAGATCCTTATAAAGACACGTCAGGTCCTGCCATCAACCCTATGATTAAAATTATTAATATTGTTTCAATTTTAATGTTAGCAATTTTATCACATTAAGATCTATTTATCAGCTTTACCACTACCAATAATGGGTCCTCTACCTAAACCAGGAAGTCCAATATTAGAAATAATTTGTTCAAGAAAACTTATCTCTCTTCCAAAAGTTTCTGTATTTCTTTGAGACATCACAATTTCGTTTTTATCCGATACTCCGTATAAATAGACATTTTTAAGTGTATTGTCTTTGTCAAATTCTAACTGAATGACATTTTGATTTTTAATATCTGGGTCAAGGAAAGCAAATTGCTCACTTATAACTTCTGCGTAATAAATTGAATTATCATTGAGTTGACCACGGAATGTCGGAGAACCTAAAATTGAGATAACTAAATCTTTTTTATCTTTTCCGACTTTAAGAGTTTTAATTAGACTTTTTTCAGGAAGTTGTCCATTTATAATTTTTTTATTTATACATGAAGAAATTATATTGATAAAAAGAAAAAGAAATATTATTTTTGAATATTTTAACATTATGAGTTTATTTAATAACACAGAAAACCTCGAAAATAAGATTTATTATAAAATTATAAATATTTCAAGAAATCCTTTTTTTTTTGATACTTGTAATGTTAGCGACGATTTTGAAGGTAGATTTGAAGTACTTGTAATAAATTTTTCAATTATTTTGTGGATAATAAAAAAAAAAGAAGAAAATGAAATTTTGTCACAAAAATTAATTGATATTTTCTTTGAGGATATGGATGCTTCATTAAGAGAATTAGGTGTATCAGATTTATCTGTTGGAAAAAAAATTAAAGTACTAGCCGAAAATTTTTATGGAAGATTATCTAACTACACTCAAAGTTTTAATAAAATAAGCAGCCAAGGAAACACTGATTTATTAAAAAAATCTATTAGAAAAAATATAGCAACAAAATCTAATTCATATAAATCTTTTAAGACTGACAAAGTCTCAAATTATTTTTATAAAGTTATCAAAAAATTTGACAATAAATTGAAAAAAATTGAAGATATTTTTGTAGTTGATTTCTTTAAAGTCTAAAAAAAAAAAATTATGTTGTTATTATTATTAAATTTTGTATAAAAAACTTTTAAACTTTTTTATTATGGCTGTACCTAAGAGAAAAACAACTCCATCTAGAAGAAATAAAAGAAGATCTCATGATTTTCTTGTAAAGTCTAGTTACGTTGAATGTAAAAACTGCGGAGAGCTTAAACTTAGTCATCATATATGTCCTTCTTGCGGTTATTATTCTAAAAAAGAAATTCTTGTCTTTAAAGAAGCTCAAGATGAAGAAAATATTGAATAATAATTTTGGATCCTAGTTTTGAAACGAATAAATTTAGCAGTAGATGTAATGGGCGGAGATAAAGGCCCAGTAACAACTATTGAAGGAATATATAAAGCATCTAAAATCTTTCCCAAAGTACATTTTAGGTTATTTGGGGATAAACAAAAAGTTTTTGATGAATTAAATAAATTTAGGTCATTTAAAAACTTTGAGTTCTTTCATACTGATGAAGTTGTCAAATCAGAAGATGGACCTGTTGATGCTTTAAGAAAATTAAAAAAATCAAGCTTGCGTTTGGCTATTAACGATGTGAATGAAAAGAAAAGTGATGGGCTTGTTTCTGCAGGAAATACCGGTGCATTAATGGCAATTTCAAAGTTCGTTTTAAAAACCATACCAGGTATTAATAGACCAGCAATTGCTGGACTTATGCCAACAATGAGAGGTGAAAATATAATTTTAGATTTAGGTGCTAATATAGAATGTACACATGAAAATTTGATACAATTTGCAATAATGGGAGAAGTTTTCTCAAAGTTAGTTTTAGCAAAAAAAAAACCAAAAGTTGCTGTCTTAAATGTTGGTTCTGAGGAAGTTAAAGGAAATAGTATTGTTAGGAAAACATTTGAAGAGTTAGAAAAAAATGTGAAAGATATAGACTTTCACGGGTTTATTGAGGGTAACGATATTAATAAAGGTGAGGTAGATGTAGTTGTAACAGACGGATTTTCAGGTAATATTGCATTAAAAACAGCCGAGGGAGTAGCAGACTTGATTCTAAATTTTCTAAAAAATGCATATGAGAGTTCAATTATAGCGAAACTTGGTTATTTACTCTCAAAACCTGCTCTAAATAGATTTAAAGCAAGAATTGACCCAAGAAAATATAATGGTGCAATATTATTAGGCTTAAATGGTATTGTTGTCAAAAGTCATGGGGGTACAGATGCTTTTGGTTTCTCAAATGCAATTTCAGTTGCAGTAGGTTTAATTGAAAATAATTATAATGATGAAATAAGAAGTATTTTAACAAAACATTCAAAATTTAATTAAAATGATACATTCACAAGTCATTGGTACAGGACATTTTCTACCCAAAAAAATTCTTACTAATGCTGAATTATCAAAAATAGTTGAAACAAATAATGAATGGATATTGTCAAGAACGGGAATTAAACAAAGACATATAGCAGATAAAAATGAACTGACCTCAGATCTTGCAATTGAAGCATCTAAAAATGCTATTAAATCCGCTGGTATAAATGCCAAAGATTTAGATTATATCTTATGTGCAACTACAACTCCTGATCAGACATTTCCTGCAACAGCATGTAAAATACAAAATTATTTTAAACTAGGTTCAGTTCCCTCATTTGATGTGCAAGCTGTTTGTTCGGGATTTATTTACTCATTACATATTTCTGATTGTTTAATTAAATCAGGTAAGGCAAAAAACATTTTAGTAATAGGTGCTGAGACTTTATCTAAAATAGTTGATTGGAAAGATAGAAGAACTTGTGTTTTATTTGGCGATGGAGCCGGAGCAGTTGTCTTAAGAGCGGTCAGAAAAAAAACCGGTATTTTATCTTCTAATATTTATTCTGATGGTTCTTGGGAAAAAAGTTTGCATGCTGATGGTGGCCCATCTTTAAATCAAAAAGTTGGTAAAATTAGAATGAAAGGGCAAGACATTTTCAAGCAAGCCGTTACAAAACTAACAGACTCAACTATTAAATCTTTAGAAGATTGTAAAAAAAAAACTAAAGATGTCAAATGGTTAATACCTCATCAAGCCAACATGAGAATTATAAATGGTGTTGCAAAAAGAATTGGAATCTCAGATGATAAAATAATAAAAACAGTTGATTTACACGCAAACACTTCTGCTGCCTCTATACCTTTAGCAATTTCTTCCGCAGTAAACAAGAGTTTAATAAATGGAGGCGATATATTGGCACTATGTGCAATTGGGGGAGGATTAACATGGGGAAGTTGTATTATTGAATTTTGATATTAAAATAATTCAAAAAGGAATTTATGGAAACTCTAACAAAAGCAAAAATCGTAGAAAATTTATTTGAATCCGTCGGACTATCAAAAAATGAATCGGCTGAAGTACTCGATATTATGCTCAAAATAATTCTTAAAACATTATCAGAGGGTAAACAGATGAAAATTTCGAACTTTGGTACGTTTAAATTAAGAAAAAAAGAAGAAAGAGTTGGTAGAAATCCCAAAACTATGCAAGAGTTTAAAATTTCAGCAAGAAAAGTTGTCACATTTAAACCCTCCAGTCTACTTATAAAGAAGATAAATCGTTAATTTATGAAAAATATTAGAGCCTTAAAAAATATAACTGAAGTTTCAAAAGAATTAAATATTGAAAAGCATGTAATTAGATTTTGGGAAACAAAATTTAGAGATTTGAAACCTATTCAAAAAACCAATGGAAGAAGATATTATTCTTTAGACAATATTTTACTTTTAAAAAAAATAATTGATTTACTTTATAATCAAAACTATTCAATAAAAGGAGCAATAAAAAAAATTGATAATGAAAAAATTAAAATAAAAAAAACCTCAATTGATAAAGAAGATATCATTTTTAATCTAGAAATCATTAGCAAGAAGATTGACAATATTTTACAGTCTAAATAAATTTCAAAAAACAAATTTGAATGAAAAATATATTTTAATTAAAATGAATTAATATGAGTAAAGTTGTTAATAAGAAAAGAAAAATTTATATGTACTATACAACAACTTCTTCAAATAAAGAAGCTAGGAGAATAGCTAAATATTTAATTACAAATAACCTGTCTGCATGCATTAATGTTCTACCTGGGGTTAATTCATACTATACTGAAGGAAACAAGTTTTGCAATAGTAATGAGGTTGTAATGGTTATTAAAACCCAAGTTGCAAAAAAAGAATTTATTAAAAATTTAAAAAAAATTCATAATTATGAAATTCCATTTATTTCACTAATTGAGTCTAGTTGTTTGAATGAGAAATATATTAATTGGGCACATTCACAAACTTTTTTTTCAAATAGTTGACACAATTCTTTTTTAGGTTATTTTTTATCAATCAATACTTGGAATAATTATGAAAACTACAAGTTTAAAACAGAAAGAAATTTCAAAAGAATGGATTTTAATCAATGCAGAAGGAGCAGTTCTTGGAAGACTTGCATCTTATGTTTCCATTCTACTTAGAGGTAAACACAAACCTAATTATACTCCGCATATGGATTGTGGAGATAATGTAGTCATCATTAATGCCAGTAAGGTTAAGCTTAAAGGGAAAAAACTTAAGCAGAAAACCTATTATAGACATACTGGCTATCCTGGTGGAATAAAATCAAGGACTGCCGAAGATATTCTATATAGTAAACAGCCAGAAAACTTGCTAAAAATGGCTATAAAAAGAATGCTGAGTAATAATAAACTAGCAAGAAAACAACTTTCAAATTTAAAGGTCTTTGCTGAAGAGAATCATTCATTGGTAGCACAAAAGCCAAGAGAAATAAATTTTTTATCAATGAATAGGAAAAATGGATGAATGAAAAAATAGAAAAAAAACCTAATTTATCTGTTCCACTTGATAAAATAGATGAAAAAAAGCCAAATTTGGATAAACTTGGTCGGTCCTATGCTACTGGTAGAAGAAAAGAATCAGTTTCCCGTGTCTGGATTAAATCAGGTAATGGTAAGATTGAAGTCAATGGAAAAAGTAGTGACAAATACTTTTCAAGAGATGTTTTAAGAATGATTTTAGAAGAACCTTTAAAAAAGACTGATAGATTTTCAAATGTAGAAATATATTCAACAGTTAAAGGTGGTGGCTTGTCTGGACAAGCTGGAGCACTAAGACATGGTATTAGCAGAGCATTAGTCGAATTTGAACCTGAGCTAAGAGAACGATTGAAGAAATTAGGTTTTTTAACTAGAGACTCAAGGAAGGTTGAAAGAAAGAAGTACGGACGGCATAAGGCAAGAAGAAAACCACAATTTTCCAAACGCTAATGCATTCTTTAACATGGGAATCAAAGTTTCAATATTCGGAGTTGCAGGTTTCACTGGAACACAATTAGTTTCTATTTTAACTAATCATAGTAATATCTATATAGATGCTGTTTTTGGGAATAAGACAGTGGGAATGAGTCTAACTGAAATTTTCCAAAAAAATACTAATATTCCGAAAAAAAAAATTATTAACTATCAAGATTATAATTTTAAAAATTCTGATTTAGTTTTCAGTTGCCTTCCTCATGGTGAGTCTCAAAAGATTTTAAATGATATTGATGCATCAAAAGTAATTGACTTGTCAGCTGATTATAGATTTGATGATATTTCTTTATATAACAAAGTTTATAATATTAAACATAAATCTAAGAAAAAAAATTCATTGTTTTTATATGGTTTGCCGGAACTTAATTCCAATCTAATCAAAAAAGCAAATTTTGTTTCTAATCCTGGATGTTACCCAACGTCAATTCTAATCCCAATAATTCCAATTTTGAAGTCAAATATAATTAAAAAAAAATTAGATATATTTGTTGATTCTAAATCTGGAGTTAGCGGGGCTGGCAAAAAAGTAACAGAACAAAAACAATTTATGAATTTAAACCAAAATTTTTTTCCATACAACGTATGTTCCCATAGACATCAATATGAAATTGAACAAGAAATGAACAAGATATGTAAGAATTTTTCTATGACATTTTTAACTCAACTTTTACCTCTCTCAAGAGGACTACAATCAACAATTTTTATTAAAAATTTAAATATTGAAGCAAATGATTTAAGAAGTTTTTTTCTTGAATATTTTAAAAATTGTGCATTTGTAAAGATTTTAGGAGAAAATCAAAATCCTGAAATTTCAAAAGTAGTAGGAACAAATTTAATTTCATTTGCAGTTTATGAAAACAAAAAAAATAATACAATTATAATTATTAGTGTTATTGATAATTTAATTAAAGGTGCATCTGGTCAAGCGGTTCAAAATATGAATTTAATGTTTGGACTCAAAGAGGATGAGGGTTTAAATAATATAATTACTGTACCTTAAACTTGATATGAAAAATGGTCTTTGAAATCTCAAAATATTTAAATAAAAAACCAAAAATTGACAAAACAGTTTTTGTTGCAGAAGGTTCAAATGTAATTGGCAGTGTAGAAATTAAAAAAAATAGTAGCGTGTGGTTCAACTGTACAATTCGTGCGGATGTAAATTTTATTTCAATTGGAGAGAAAACAAATATTCAGGATGGTACAATAATTCATGTTTCGTCTGGTGGCTTTTCAGCAACCGGCGGGGCAGGTTCACCTACAATAATTGGGGATAATGTTACAATTGGTCATAATGCTACAATCCATGCCTGTAAAATACATTCAAACTCACTAATTGGGATGGGATCAATAATATTAGATAATGCAGAAATTAATCAATATTCATTTATTGCCGCTGGGTGTTTGATTCCTCCTGGAACTATTGTAAAAAAAAATGAATTGTGGGCTGGAAATCCAGGAAGACCTGTAAGGAAACTAAAGCAAAAAGAATTGGAATTGATAGATAATACTCCTTTGGTATACGAAAAACTGGCAAAAGAATTTTTAAAAAATGGTTTTTAGAATCAAAAAATCTCTTTATGATAATGAAATGAATATTTTTTTAAACAGACTTTTAAAATTCTTTTTTTCTTTTATTTTAATTTTGCAATTAACCTCTTGTGAAACTATTGGTGCAATTTCCGGAAAAATTTCCGAATATACCGAAAATAGTTACGAGTATGTTAGTTCTGTATTTAGCGGTAAAAGTGAGAACGAAGAATCTGAAGAAATACTTTCATCTGAGGGAAAAGAAGCCAAAGCTGATGAAAGCAAAAAAGAAGAAATTTCTGAAAATAATGATACTGAGCCGCAAGAAGAAATAGTTAATGATGAATCAAATTTTGAAGAAGAAAATGTTTCGGAGGAAGTTTTAGAAAGTGTTGAGGTTGAAAATGTAGAGGTAAATAATATTTCTGAAGATAAAAATATTGAATCTGAATTTAGTTCTCCATTAAAAGATGAATTTAGTTCTCCATTAAAAGATGAATTTAGTTCTCCATTACAAGATGAAAGTAATATTGAAAAAATAGAAAACAGGATAGATGAAAAGCTAGAGGGAAATGTCGTAAAAAAGCTTGAACTCAAAAATAAAATTCAATTTAAAATAGCAACAATAAATTTTAACTCTGGCTCAAGTTCTTTAAATAGAGATGGGTATAAAAAGATTATGAAAGTGCTTAAACTTGCAAATGAAAAAGATGCGATTGTAAAAATAGTTGGACATGCAAGTACTAGAACAAAAGATATGGACATTTTAAAGCATAAAATGGTTAATTTTGTAATTTCTGACAAACGGGCACAAGCTGTTGCCTCAGTGTTTGTTAAAAATAAGTTTCCTTTAGATAAATTGATTACCGAAGCAGTTTCTGATTCAAAACCCTTGTTCCACGAAGTCATGCCTGCAGGTACTAATGCAAATCAAAGGACAGAAATTTACCTAATTTACTGATATAATGGACGATTTAAAGATTGCTATTGCTGGAGTAGGTACTGTAGGTAACGGTGTATTAATTCTTTTAAGAAAAAACAGAAAAAAAATTGAAAAGAAAATTGGTAGAAAAATTAAAATTACTGCCATTGCTTCAAGAAAATCAAGAGATTTTAAAGGTTTAAAAAAAACAAAAATTTTCTCTGATGCAAATAGTTTTTTAAATTTCTCTGATTACGATTTGTTACTAGAACTAATTGGTGGTTCTGATGGTGTAGCAAAAGAAATAATAATTGATGCATTGAAAAAAAAAAAACATGTAATCACAGCAAACAAAGCACTACTATCAAAGCATGGGAATTATATCTTAAAATTGGCTGATTCTCAAAATGTACTTGTTGGCTATGAAGCGTCAGTAGCTGGAGGAATCCCTATCATTACAGTAATAAACAATTTCTTAGTTTCAAATACAATAAAAAAAATTAGTGGAATACTTAATGGAACTTCAAATTATATTTTATCGAAGATGTTAGAGACAAAAAAAGATTTCAAAACTATACTTAACGATGCCAAAGCTTACGGATATGCAGAGGCAGACCCATCTTTTGACATAAATGGAATGGACACAGCACATAAATTGTCAATAATGTCATCTATTTCATTTAACAATAAAATCGATTTTGACAAAGTTTTTGTTTCAGGCATTGAAAATATTCAGTATACAGATCTTAAATATGCAGACGAACTTGGTTTTAAAATAAAATTATTAGGTATAACTAAAATTGTAAAATCTAAAGTCATGCAATTTGTTTACCCTGCTTTAGTTAATAAAGAATCATTACTTGGAAAGGTTGACAATGTTTTTAATGGTATAATGATTGAGACCGACAGTTCAAAAAAATTTTTTTTTCAAGGTGAGGGCGCTGGGGCGCTCCCAACTGCCACCTCAGTACTTTCTGACTTAGAAAGAATATCACTTACAAATTATTCAAAAAAAAATTATAAAAATACCGGAATTTTGGCCATTAAAGATTACTTCAAAATTGATGAAAGATATGGTTCATATTATTTCAGAATAAAAACATTTGATGTTGCAGGTGTTATTGCTGATATTTCAAAGATTTTAAAAAAATACAATATTTCAATAAAATCTCTATATCAGAAAGAAAATGCTGAAAAAAATTACAATGAAGTTGATATAGTAATTACAACCCATAATTGTGAAGAAAAAAATGTGTGCAAAGCTACCAACCAAATTAATAAACTTAATTCTACAAAAGAAAGAGTTGTAATTTACAGGGTAGAAATTACCTGATGGAGGTTACAAATCTAGGAATTTCGTTACCTATTAAAGGCTTTGCATATTTAATGAAACTTTGAGTAATAAAATTTTCATCTTTATTAATAAATTTTTTATCTAAGTATTTTGTTTTTGCGGCAATATCTGAAAGTGCATTTGTTCCATATTTGACAGAGTATGGTAATGAAAATTTATTTCTTGGGATAATTGAAACAGAAAATGATTTTTTGGAATTTAATGAATAATCAAATGCTTTTTTCCCAATTAACATTGCCTCTTTTTTATCAACCTCAGAGGAACAACCCAGAAAACTTCTCTGCATATAACCAAATGTATCTGCTCTTACTCTACTTATTTTTAAATTTTGTTTAATCTGGTTTACTAAGTAATCCCCTAAACTTCCAGTACCGGAAAGTTGAACGTTACCGTGAGAATCTTTTTCAGATAAATCAGAAGCATAATTTGCTATAAGTCTTTTTTTTTTATCTTGAATACCT